>CAYXQH010000529.1:0-4782 GCA_964467425.1 uncultured Saprospiraceae bacterium | reverse complement strand
GTTTTAAAGTCCAATAAAAATTATGGGAATGGAATACAGCATACGGTGTATTATTCGATTTATATTAATGATGTTTTTCAAAAATCTGCAGATATATTCATGGACACCATGCTCGCAAACCACAATCTACTTGACAATGATTATGCCTTTCCGACTGGTGCTATGGAACTAAAAGCTTCTTGGGTTAATGTATCTGCCATTCCAGCAATTGAGCATAAAAAGTATTACATAACAGAAGCTATAGTAGTTGGGAAAAAAACTCAAGTTGCTTTACTTGGGATGCATGTAATTGGTGTTGTAGAAAACCATCCTGAATTTATTTGGGCGACTTTCGAGCATCAGGACATGGCTCCGGTTTATGATTGGGAAAAGACAAGCCCGGACAAAGATGCAATGGTTACTAACGAGAGCGATGTTTTGTTTTTTGAAAAAAATGGTGAGGCCACCTATAAAAACCTGAGCTATAAGGAAAGACTAAATGATAATATTTTTACCTTATATAAATATGGTATACCTATGGAGGCTTATGGGAAATTTGCTAAAGGTACTTTTCAAAACGAAAAGGATAATTTTGATAATATTAGTAGCATAAATAAATCTGCGGCAGACCATATTGATGATTTTTGGAAAAATTATTATTATAACGGTTCCATTTGGCTCAACACTTCAGGGCTGAAAACAGCAAAAGCACAAGCTCAAAAGATAAATGATATCGGTGAAAAGATCGGCCATGTCACTCAGGATTCTTTACTACGAGGTTCTTTATCAGTTTTCAATATTACTATGGAAACTTATACTCAAGACTATCCCGATTCGGAGATCCATGACCTTCCACTAAATATGCTGACTAATTGCTTCAGTTGTCATTCCGCAAACGCGGATATTAAGCTCATTAGTGCAACATCTAATTTAGATACCTTAACCTTTGAGGGTAAAAAATCGACACTCTATACCAGTCATATTTTTAGGAGTTATTTGAGTAGAAAAAGTGGTATGGGAATTAACGAAATCGAAAAGTTGAGGTTGCAGGAATTTATTGCCAGTAAGAAATGATCAAAGGCATTTAGGCAAGAAATAAACCAATCTCTGCAAAGTGAATAATTGTAGAAAGAAAGTTGTTTTTGTCAGTTATTCCAGAGGTAGAAAATACTTGTTTAAGAGTCCTTTTTTGATGAATGTCCTGAAGGATATTAAAATGTTCTTCATGGAGTTCGATGACTTGAACTCTATATTGATGACGAAAAATGCAGTAAAATGTTTTCGACGGTTTTAAGCTTTCAAATTGTATTTTTTCCTTTGAGCGTAATCGATTAAATATAGATTTGATTGGATACTTAAATGCTGATAACAGAACATTTGGTACTGGTTTCAAGGAATAGCTTAAGAGCTTTTCAGGGGACAATGCCAAAAGTTCTTTGGCTGTTAAAAGTGGTAGTTTCTCGCTTCCAGCACTATCATATATTCTTCCAAAAGAGCATTCAAATTCAGCAAGTTCAATAATGAGCTCTGACCATGTGCTATCTATTCCAGCAGGTTTTGTTTGTTTTAAAAAGTCAGGAAAGTTTTCTCCGAGTACTGAAAGGGTATAAGATGTTGGAGGATGGGCTTGTAAATAATCCTTTGCAAACATTCGGAAAAGTTCCTTGCCTGTAAATAATTCTAAAGCAGGATACATAGATGCTAAACAATCAACCAAGCGCAACCAGTAAGAAGTTTGATAAATTTCTAATCGCTGTACTGCAGATAATTTAGAGGTGCTTATGACCATATCATGTGGGTTTACCTCTTGATCTGTAAAGGCATTCTGCTCAAGAATAACCTTCTGCATCCATCGCTGTATTTCTGGTAGTTCATTTTTCACTTTGAACTATGTTTAATGGATTAGAAATGATTTCTGATCTAGTTTCATATTCAATCCTAGATACTGGAATTGAAGTAGGCGCGTTTTTTAAAAATAAATTGGCCTTTTCAAGTTCTGCCTGAACTTCAGGGAAAGAAGGAATTTCTGCATCCCATTCCAGTAAGCAAGATACCCCTCCGGTTAGTTTCCAGGCCAATGTAAATAATGCCCATACCGCAGGATCTACTTTTCCTTTATGAGAATCAATAATGTGACTCCCCAAATGACTATGTCCAGCCAAATGCATTTGGACAATAGCATAGTGGGGGAGTGCTCGAATATATTCTTCAGCATCAAAGTCATTATTAAAGGCAGAAACATAAACGTTATTAACATCTAGGAGTAATCCACAGCCCGTTGCCTTTACCATTTCCGTCAGGAATTCAGCTTCCGGAATCGATGAGGATTTGAAACTGAGATAGGTGCTGGGATTCTCTAAAATAAGTGGTCGGTCAAGAATCTCCTGAACCTGATGGATTCGGTTAATCACGTGGCTAAGACTTTCCTCTGTCAAGAGTATGGGTAATAAATCGTGGGTGTTCTTACCTGCAAATCCTGTCCAGCATAAATGATCTGACACCCATACTGCTTGTATGTCATTCGCCAGAGCCTTAAGCTTTTGGAGGTAATCTAAATTAAGAGGATCAGTACTTCCAATAGACATACTGACTCCATGCATGACGACTGGGTATTGCTCTGCAATCTGGTTGAGAATGTGTCTGGGTCTCCCTTGTGAATCCATAAAATTTTCTGAAATCACTTCGAACCAATCAACATTCGGTTTGTGATCAAGGATATGTTTAAAATGAACACTCCTCAGACCAATCCCCATACCAAGATTAGGCAGCCCAAGTCTTGGTATATTTAATGCGTTTTTATTATTTTTCATTATACCATTGAGACTCGTCATAGGATGCTACTTTACTTTCGCCTCCTTGTTTTTGTTCGAAAACCATTCGAGCAAATTGCCATACATTTCCTTGCGCTTTTGAGAATACTGCATCATCTCCACCATTTTTAAGTGCTGGATCCGTATTTTTTCCGAGCGTATTGAGTGCGGCAGGTAAAATAGGGCTACTACAAGCTCCCTTAGTTGGACAGTCGTTTGACCCTGGATGATTCTGACGATCCTGTTTAGCTAATGGGGTTAAATCATGTGTACTACTAGCTCCACAGCCACCTTGATTTTTGCACAGATTGTGCGTAACGCAGATGTGCTCCCATGCAGTCGCGCAATCACCATTTCCAGCACTAGTTCCTGTACCACCGAATCCTTTGCCTTCACAAGCGTTTAATCCACGGCATACATGAGCTTCATGTTCGTTATACTCAATTGTTTCTTGACTGAAAACCAATCTTAATCGATGCGCGTAAAATCTTAGATTTGGAGCGAGATAGTTTTTTAAAAAATCACTCATGCTAACTTTACCGGATTTGCTGTAATCTGTGATTGCGAAAAGAAGCTTATTGGATAATTCGTTTTCAGAAAGAGAAAGTTCATAGGCTTCTGTAGCCAATTTTTCGAGTTGTCTTGCGGTGTCTTCAACATCAACATGAGAAGAACTTAATGGGGTGTCAGGCTTCAAATAAAAGTTGGGACCTGCATTATATGTGCTTTGTTCTATATTTTTACCGGCAGGTAGTTGAGTAATCAGGCAACCTAGCGGTCTAAGGTTTGCAGTCATCATACGAATGGAAGCTTGCGTAAAAGCTGCTTTTTTATATTGTAAGGTGCTTTGTTTTGTTTCATCATTTTTTAATAAAAAGGATGATTCAAGCATGGAAATCATAACCTGATAATTACTGTTGAATAAATCAACAACTGCAGCAGAATATGAATTTTCAATTAAGTTGGAAGAATCGTCAGTTTGAGAATTGAGTGTACAAGGATTTTTCAAAACGTTTCGTGATGCCGCATTATAAGTACTTTTATGTATGACTGTTTCTGCTAGAACATCACAAAAAAGAGTTTCGTGAGATGGATTATCTGAGTTGTTGTGGTAGTTTTCTTTATTGATCGCCTCAATTTTTTTATAAATATCTCCATAATCATAGTTTTCAGTAAGCGTTTTCTTAAGGAAGGTCTCCCATTGTACCACATCTCCTTCTCCTTGTACTATGATAGTGTTGATAGCGATCATTGCTGATTCTAAATCCTTGACTTCCGTAACTAAAGTATAGTCAACGTCAAGGTATTTATAGGTGTCGAAAATACTACTGATTACCTCTTCATCCATTTGGTGCCCAGGATTACTGAAGAGTCCATCTATTCCTAACTTCTCAGATAAATAGAATAGACTGACTACTACTTTTTCGTATACGATACCTAAAGTTTCGACATTTAAAGGATTGACAGGTTGTACAGGAGGAATCGTAAACGTGTTGATAATTTCTTTCTTGTCTGGATGGCAATCACTACATAAATCATGTTCGTCAAAAGCCTCAAGAGCAACATACCATTGCATCGTTTCTTGACTGAAATTCCAATAATTTAAATCAAAGTTTGAAGGATAGGTCGAATGATTGGAAGGCAAGTTAGGTCTTGAGAAATGAGGTTTTCCACCTATGGCAACTAATAGATTATTAGCAAGTGTAAGGTGAAGCATTTCCTGTACCGCAACCATTGAAATTTTACCTTGCCATTTATTAACTATTCCTATTATTCCATCAACAGGAAATCCTTCTTCTTCTTTATTTTGTTTCAGGGAAAAGCCAGTATACAGATACATTGTCATCAATTGATGTTCTAATTCACAAGCAGTTTTTAAAAGAGTTTGGAGTTCTTCTTTAGTGGTAGGGTAAGGGCTCATTTTTCTTTTTTTAGTATGTTCGTTAATTAAAAAATAGGCAAAACATGATCATCAGAATCAAGAGTTGATTGA
>CAYXQH010000528.1:0-4792 GCA_964467425.1 uncultured Saprospiraceae bacterium | reverse complement strand
TTGGCATCTAATCCAGAGGTGACAGAAGCTGGGATTTATGAATTGACGGTTGAAGCACCGAATGGTTGTTCCACGGTTAGTGATGTAGAAGTGATAGCTGATACTGAAATACCGGTTTTATCTATCATAGGTGACACATTGGGTTGTACGCCAGATACGGTTTTATTGGAAGGTGTTTCTCCAGGCATTAGCTTGACCTACAATTGGACAGGGCCAAATGGTTTTACCGCTAATATTCAAAACGTTGAAATAACAAATATTGGACTTTATAAACTTGAAGTTTTAGCTTCAAATGGCTGTTTAAATGTTGACTCTTTTGAAGTTGTTGCTGATTTAACGGTTCCTTCGATTATGATTACTGGAGATACGATAGACTGTACAAATGATATTCTGCAATTATCTGCGTCAAGTAATGTAACGGATGAAACCTATTTGTGGACGGGACCGAATAGCTTTACTTCGATGGAGCAAAATCCTTTTATAACTACAGCAGGGTTTTATGATCTTGAAGTCACAGGACCAAATGGTTGTACCGGCTCATCTGGCATTGAAGTTTTAGATCTTTCGGAAAACGTGATTGCAGCAGCTGTTGTGTCGGACACTATTACTTGTGCTAATTTATCCGTTCTAGTAGATGGTAGTAATTCTTCTACTGGAAATTTTATCAATTATCTATGGCTTGATTCAGATAATCTTATAGTCAATGATTCTATACATTTAATAGCAGAAAATGCGGGAGTGTACACACTAATAGTAAACGATTCAAATACTAATTGTTCTGATACCATTCAGGTTGAAGTAGAAAGTGATACCATTGCTCCTTTTTCTCAAATAACGCCAATTGGTAGTCAGGAAATTACTTGTGATAATAATGCTGTAATTCTATCTCTGGACGGTACATCTCCTGTTGATAATATTTCAATTGAATGGTTTTTAAATGGAAGTAGTTTTTCAAATCAAAACGAAATAGAGGCTGGTACTTCTGGTCTTTACACACTTGAAATTATAAACCTAGAAAATCAATGTAGCGCTCTGGATTCCTTCTTTCTAAATCAAAATATTGATTTACCTGAAGTTTTAATCATGGTTCCTGACACTATAGATTGTGCAAATACGATGGTCGATATTGATGCATCTGGTTCCTCAACAGGAGCAGAGTTTAGTTATCAATGGGTGAGTTTAAATAATAATGGAATCGTTGCTGGTCAGAACAGTCCTGTTTTAACCGTAGATGATATTGGGACATTTACTGTAATTATAACAAATACACAAACAGGTTGCATAGATTCCTCTTTTGTTGAGATAGAAGCAGATTTAGAATTTCCAGTTGCCTTTGCTTTTGTTACCGAAGAATTAGATTGTTTTAATCAATCACTGGTTATAGACGGTTCAGGTTCTTCTTTTGGTAGTAATTTCGAATACCAGTGGGAAGGTGGAAATATAATTTCTGGAAACCAAACTACAAATCCATTAATAAATCAAACAGGAGTTTACACCCTGACCGTTACAAATACGCAGAATTCTTGTCAGTCAGAAATAAGTGTAGAAGTAGAAGGATATGATGATTTTTTGACAAACATAGAAGCTTTTGGAATTGACCCGTCTTGCTTCGATGAGAATGATGGTCAAATTAACATACCGGTTGTTGAAGGAGGAACACCACCTTATATATACACCCTGGATAGCATTTCTTCAACTAATAATTCTTTTCAAAATTTATATGCTAATAATTACTTGCTTACAGTAGTAGATGCTCGAGGTTGTGTTTTAGATACCACGATCAACCTTGTTGGACCAACTCCAATAAATTTGGATTTGGGAGAAGATCAAATAATAAGGCTGGGGGATAGCCTCTATCTAGATCCATTGATGAATATTCCTTTTTTAGAATTAGATACATTTTATTGGACCCAGGATGAGTTAATTCCTTGTGCGACCTGCTTTGATCAATGGGTCAGACCTTTTGAAACTCAAGCGTACGAGCTAACAACGATTGATCAAAACGGATGTGCTTCTGTAGATGATATAATTGTACGAGTGAAAAAGGATCGATTGGTTTTTATACCTAATGTCTTTACACCAAACGATGATGGAATAAATGATCTATTTATGATCTATGGTGGACAAGATGTAGCGAAAGTACAAACCTTCAAAATATTTGATCGATGGGGTGAATGTGTTTATCAAGCAGAGAACTTTACACCAAATAATCCAGGCTTTGGATGGGATGGTTTTTTTAAAGGTGACCGTCTTAATCCTGCCGTTTTTATCTATTTTGCCGAAATAGAATTTATAGATGGAAGAGTTGAAATGTATAAAGGTGATTTTACTTTAAAGCGTTAAGTTTTAGAAAATATCGTCCTTTTATACTTACCTCCGCATAAAATTTTTAAAAAGGTACTATCTTATTTTTTCGACCTTATTAGCCAATATTTTTAGCTATAAAATATTGGTTTTCAATAATCCAACCAGCCATTTTTTTTGCCATACTGGCAGTAATTTTGCTTTACAAAAAGGGAGCATTTTAAAGCTTTTTGCATTTAAATGCTTGCAGAGTAAAATTTTAAGTTTCCTATATCCTAAGTTAACTGATTGACATAGTATTACGTATTATTTTTTGTTTTTATATAAAAACAAATTCTCGTTCGAAATCCTGTTAAGAAGTTTGTTCAAAGTACGGTACTCTAGTGTTAGAGTAATTTATAAGCCGTCATTCAAAAAAAATTCAACTTTTTTTTGATATGAAATATTTGAAAAAATCACGAAATGAATTTTAAAACAACGCTACTTGGTTTAGTTTGCTTTTTCTGTTTAGGATATAGCTCAACCTTTGCAAATGATGACCCGTGTACAGCTACAGAGATTAATGTTCAAAACTCCTGTACCTCAAGTACTTTTTCTAATGCTTCAGCTACAAATACGGTGAGTGTTCCAGATCCTGGATGTGCTGGCTATAGTGGGGGAGATATCTGGTTTACATTCACAATGCCAGGTAATGGATATCAGACCAACATAGAATTAAGTGCAGGAACGATAACAGATGCTGGAATGGCTATCTATTCAGGAACAGATTGTTCTAATCTAACGCTGGTTTCTTGTGATGATAATAGCGGGGCAGGAAATATGCCAGCACTATCTGTTGAAGATGGTTGTGCATTTGAAAATATAGGAGAAACCTTTTGGGTCAGAGTTTGGGAAAACGGAAATGACAATAATGGAACCTTTGATATTTGTGCTTATGCTACTCCGAGTAATATTCCAGCAGGTGTTTCTGATTGTGGTGGAAATTTAATTGCAGGGGATGCCTGTTGTGATGCATTACTTCTCGGAGAAGATATGGATGGTTATTGTGGAAATACCGGTGGTTATACTGATATTCCAGATGAGATTGCTCCGTTTTGTGCCTTCATCGATAATAACTCCTGGCTGGCTTTTATTGCAAATGATACAGACGTCTCCATAAGCATAAGTTCTTCAAATTGTGTTGGGACGAATGGTATTCAGGTAGCAATTTTAGAAACTACAGATTGTATGTCTTTTGATGTAATATCAAATTGTTGGAATCCAGGGATGGAAGATTCAGGATTTCTTGATGCATCAGGCTTGACTATTGGAGAGACCTATTACATTATGATAGATGGCTGGGCTGGAGATAATTGTGATTACACTCTCGGAATTGTCTCTGGAATACAAACGGTTTCTGTAACCACAGAAGATGATGTAATTTGTGAAGGTGAATCTACTCAGTTAAATGCAAATGTAATTGGGTCTGGAACCTACACCTACAGCTGGTCTCCAATTGCGGGTTTAGATGACCCTACAAGTCCTAATCCTATCGCTACACCAACAGTATCAACTAATTACACGGTAACTATAACTGGGGTTACAGATAATGTACACTCCGTTTCGATAACAGTACATCCTGGAATCCCAACTGGATTAACAGTGAATGGACCAACTGCTGTCTGTCAAAATTCTTCAGGAAATATTTATACAGCATCTGCTACAGATGCACTTACTTATAATTGGACGACGACTGGTGATGCTACCATTACCGGAGATATTAATTTGAGTAATTTAAACGTAGCTTGGGGAACGAATGGAGGAACAGTATGTGTGACTGCTGAAAATGACTGTGGTGTTTCAGGGCAGGAATGTATAACGGTTACCACTTCAAATCCTCCAAATATTTCAGCTACAGATCCTGCTGCTGCTTGTGCTCCTGACCCATTTGATCTCACAACAATAATGATTTCAAATTCAGGTGGTCCAGGTACAGTAACTTATTATGATAACCTTGCCGAAGCTCAAAGTGGAATCAACGATATATTACCTCCTTCAGTTACTTTAAGTGGAAAGTACTATATTCGAATGGCATCTAGCGCTGATTGTTATGATATAGATTCAGTAGATGTACTCATTGAAGATCCATCTTTGGTAGTCGTAAATCCTGGCTCAAAATGTTCTCCTGAAACGATACATTTAGATGATGTAGTAATAAATGAAGTAAATGGTTACCCAGGAGGAACGAAAACATATTATGCAGATTCATTAGATGCAACGACTTCCAATTCACCATTAGCAACAGATGAAGTTTCTATTGGAGGTACCTACTGGGTTCGGTACGAAACACCAGAAGGTTGTTTTGCGGTTGCTCCAATTGAAGTTAATATTGATCTAACACCTGATTTAACGGTTGTTCAACCAGGTCCTTTATGTCCTAGCGGTACTATTGACCTGAATACGGTATCTTATACAGATGCAAACAATTCAACTTTTACAAGTACATTTT
>CAYXQH010000527.1:0-4797 GCA_964467425.1 uncultured Saprospiraceae bacterium | reverse complement strand
TGGTGTTTGATTTTATTTGTTGTGTGTTGTTTTATAATAGGTAAAACATTAGCAAAATAAAAAATATAATTTTTTATTAAAATAATTCTTTCAAAATCAACTTTTACGAGAAATGCTCGTACATAACTTTTTAGATTAGAGAGAATACCCCTACCAGCCGAATTAACTTTTAGTAAATCTACTACTAAAGTCCAGCAATCAGGGGATTTAATAAGTCATTATTATAAAAATATAAATGCATTTTCAACTCAATTTTTAAAGTTGAAATGTAAAGAATTGGTTATGTATTTTCATGGTTATGTTGTTGTGCCATCTCGATAATGCTCGTGGTGGCACTTTTTTTTATTCTATACCTAAAGTTTACTGATCAATAAACCCAACTCTCTTTAATTGTCTTACTTCTCTTCTGCTATATCCATGATCTAGGATTCTAAAAATATAAGGGATTTGGATTCATTTTTGATGATTCTCAAAGTATTAATTAATCATAATGAAATCCAAAATATGAAAAAGATTCTCCTTTTCGTTTTTATTTTAGGTACAAATTGGTGTACTGCTCAGATTTTCGTCAATCAGCAGAATATGAATAGTTCTACGAATCAGTATATAGAGGTTTGGGAAAAGTTTAATCGTGGATCAGGTAAATTTTATGTCATGGTGGATTATGGACAGGATTCACATGCAAATAAAGAAAGAGGAAAACTTAAAATGCATAATAACAAAGGAGGAGTCCTTGAATTTAATAGCACAGCGGCAATTCTAAATTATTTTTATAAAAATGGTTGGGAATTAGCTTTAATGAAAGATACAGACGATTTTGAATCGTATATACTCCAACGACGAGCTAATTTTTTAATGCCAAAACAACAACAAAAAGTAGAAGAAGCTTCTTCTTCTATCAATACACATTAAATATTCTGTGATAAATTTTGGCAATAGAGGTTATCGGAAAAAAAATCTACTATTTTTTTCCGATAACCTTTTTTTTGTTATATTTATGCGTATTCACACAATCACTTCTGGGCTATTATTCATAAGCCCTTGTTTTTCTGATTAGTATATATTAGTAATCAAACCGAATTAATTTACCTTTTGTTAGGATAAGGGAGATTGTATCAATTCAAGTATTTCATAATTTAACTGTCGGGCTAATGTCTGATGGATAAGTTATTATAATAGAAACTAGTAGGTTGTATTATATTGAATTTGAAGCAAACTACCCACATTTGGGTAGTTTGTCTTTTTTGTTTTTTTGTTTCTAAAATGAATGACACAGAATTAATTTTAGGGTTTTTGACAAAAATAATTTTATTATATAAGAATAAACTGTATCTTTGATTCGATTTAGATCAAAAGTTTCTTACTATGATCTAATGCCCCCTCCACCAATCACCACGATTTCGGGATTTTTATCCCTTTTTTCCTATCGACCAATTGAACACATATGATTTGCCATTGGCAAGTCCCTAATTCTTTTTCCTTTAACCGATTTAAAAGTACCCAGGCATTATACCACTACAACTGACTCATCTGTCCATGACGGACGGTGTGTTGCTGTTTTTATACGAACGACTTTTTATTAATCAAAACTTAAATTGACGGAAATGAGATTTCTTTACACGTTGATACTATCAACACTATTTTGTTTGACCATTAATGCTCAAACAGTCTGGACAGGAGCAGTCGATACTGACTGGTCTAACACAGCAAACTGGAGTGCAGGTGTTCCTACTACAGGAATGACCGCAACAATTTCTGGGACGGCTACCAACTTCCCAGTTTACTCCGGATCTCCAATTATTGATTTCACCATTCAAAATGCAGGCTCCATCACTTTTGATGGCTTTGTATATAATAATGGTACGATTATCAATTTTACACAGGGTACGCTTATTAACAACGACAACTATTTTGTTAATGCCGGATCTGTAATTTTTGATAATGATGGTAATTTTACAAATACCGGAATCTTTGAAAATTTTGGAACTTTCGATAATGCTGCTTCTGCTACCTTTAGTAATGCAGCGAATTCAACACTTATTAATCACGGGTTCTTTAGAAATAATGGACTTGTAGAAAACGATGGTGTTGTTACTAATTATGGAGATTTTCGAAGTACTAATGATCTTCAGAATAATGGAACTTTCGATAATTTCGGAGATGTAGAAAGTCCTAATGGAAGTGCAATCACAAATGCTTCCAATGCAAATATTAACAATAACTCTGGCGCAACTTTTTCACATAATGATGGCTTTCAAAATAATGGTGCCATTACGAATAGTGGAACTTTTGCAACTGAAAATTCCGGAACATTGACAAATGACGGAACGATCACTAACCAGGATAATCTTCAAATTTCTGGAACGATCTTAAATATTAATACCATTGTAAATAATAGTAATACTACTGTTAACAATGCAGGGATATTAAACAATACTGGAAATTTCGATAATAACGGAACAGTAAATACAGAGATTTGCGGAGTGATCATTCAAAATTCCTCAAACAATATTGTTGGACCAGTGATTCATGATGGTATTGTCTACGAATTACAAGGAACAGTAGATGTAACGATTGATCAATCCGAAGTTGAATTTGGAGTAGTATATACAGACCTTGACCAAACTAAACCACCTATCGCTGGATGTAAATCTGGAGCTACAGTAGTTTTGGATGCAAATGGAGAAGGTACTTTAGATCTCACATTGGTTGATAAAGGAAGTTATGCATCTTGTGGAGCAACCGTAGTTTCTAGAACTTTAAGTCAAACTGAATTTACGACTGCTGATTTAGGTGCTCAAAATGTTACACTAACTATTGAAGATAATAATGGAGAAGTATCTACTTGTGATGCGGTAATTTTTGTGGTAGAATTTGTTCCACCATTGGAAGCTATCGATGATCCGGATATTACCTTTGAATGTCCAGCAGATATTACAGTTACACCTGAGCCTGGACAAGCAATTGTTTCTGTTAACTGGGATGAGCCAGCTGATCCAACAACTACTTGTGCTGGATCTGGAGAAGTTTGTGCTAGTCGAACTGCGTCGAACACTACTCAATGTAATAACGGTACTGTATATGGGTTTTTCTTCAAGTTTGAAGGTCTAAATAGAAATTATACTATTTCTAATGCTGTTCTTACTGAATATGAAGATGGTACAGCTACCTACACTGCTCATGTTACAAATATTGGGAATTCAAATTATCGATTTGATTTAGAATATAATTTAACCGGTAGAACATTTAGCACGCCAGCAGGAAGCCCTAAAGAAAATAATTGTGGTGCTTATGATGCTTCTGAATGGTATTATTATACAGATGCTACAGGAACACTTTCTGGAACGAATGGAATGGCTGGAGCACTTATAAATATTTCTGATTTTGGTGAAGCATTTCAAATAGGAAACGGAGCAAATGCAACAGATGGAACCAATGGCTTTGGTGCTAGTGGATGGATTGGTGGATCTGTAGTTAGTCAACCTAATAACGGACCAAATCTTGTTATTCAAAATAATAATGGAAGCTCACAAGCTGGAGATATCAATATTATGCTAAGTGGAAATGGCAATGAATGTCGACCAATGGCACAATGTAATGATACGCCAGATGATATTCCTGGTTTTATCTTTATCGGAGAATATAATGATAGCAAATACTATTGTTCAAATACGAACTCTTGGACTTGGCACAATGCAAAAGTGGAAGCAGAGGCGAATGGTGGTCACTTGGCAATTGTTGAAGATATTGCTGAAAATGACTTTATTCAAAGTGGAGTAATTGCAGATTATGCATGGATTGGTTTAACGGACGAAGTAAATGAAGGTCAGTTCGTCTGGATTGATGGAGTCAATGCTTCATTTACGAATTGGAATGCTGGAGAACCTAATAATAGTAATGGTGTAGAAGATTATGTACGTTTGCTTAAGTCAAATGGAAAATGGACCGATAGAGATCAGCATTTCCTTGCTGAATTTATCATGGAGATTCCATGTTCAAATGCAGCACCTAGCTGTGCTGATATTTCTGACAACAAAGCTGGCTTTACTTTTATAGGAGAGTATAACGATTCAAAATATTATGTGTCTCATAATGCTGCTGACTGGACTACTGCAAAGAACGACTGCGAAGCGAAAGGTGGGCACTTGGTAACCATTGGTGATGCTGCTGAAAATAATTATGTTCAATCAAATATTAACCCGGCTTCGGGATCTGTATGGACTGGACTTAATACCGTTTATTCTCCTAATGTTTGGAATTGGATTACAAATGAACCAGTAAATTATACAAACTGGCAACCAGGAGAGCCTAATGGTAATGGTTTTGAGTATGCTGCTCGAATGAAAAAAGCAAGTGGAGAATGGACAGATCGTACCATTCATAATGTCCACTATGAATACGTAATGGAGATTCCTTGTGATGGTACCCCTCCACCACCTCCACCATCAAGCGAGCCTGTTGTTGAACAGATTGCTGGACCGTTAAATGGAGGAGACTTTACTGTAGGTGAAACGGAAATAGTTTATCAAGTAACAGACGATTGTGGAAATTTAGAAATCTGCATTTTCACAGTAACAGTAGAAGACAACCCTGCGGAAATTACACCAGATTGTCCAGCTGATATAACAGTAGATGCTGCTCCAGGAGCAAGTTCTGCTGTAGTGACTTGGGATGATCCAACTGGGACTAGCACTTGCTATATCCCTGGTGTTGAGGTTTCTCAAATAGATAGTATTTATTTAAGCGGTGATGAGTTACCAGTAGGAGTAACGTTTATCCCTTTTAATATGATAGACT
>CAYXQH010000526.1:0-4798 GCA_964467425.1 uncultured Saprospiraceae bacterium | reverse complement strand
CCCTTTCACCCTTTCACCCTTTCACCCTTTCACCTTTCACTTTTCACCTCTGTTAAAACGGGTAACCTATTAATAGATTTGGATTGAAATCTCGAAGTCGAAGTGAATCCCACTGATAGAATAACCAATTTCGACCATCCTCATTTGGGTAAGGGTTTCGAGCTTTTATACCGGTATCTATTCCTAGGACAAAATAGGAGAAATCAAATCGTAGTCCGAATCCAACACCGACGCCAAATTGCTCATAAAATGGACCAGTCTGTGGAATGTCGGGATTAGCCTTTAATAAAAACTGAGACCCAGGTCGATCAGGATCATTGTTCACGGTCCAAACATTTGCAGCATCCAAAAATAAAGCACCATTAAATCTTCCCCATATATTGAATCTATATTCAAGATTGATATCAATCTTCAAATCACCAACTTGATAAAATATTTGTCTAACATCGCTTGGGGCTTCATATATGACAGGGGGAGGTTCTACGAAACTACCAGGGCCAAGTTCTCGAATTCTCCAGGCTCGATTTCCTTTAGGTCCACCACCATAAAATTGTTTTACATAAGGTACACTTGATGAAAACCCAAAAGGCCGGGCGATACCAACCGCAAATTTATAAGCTAATACACCATTTTTACCACCCCAACTTAGATAACGCCTGGTGTCCATATTAATTAAAAAATATTGAGAAAAACGAACGGTGTCGGGTAGTTGAAATTCTTCCGTGCTATTCGTCAAACGATTATAGATTTTATTCAGCCCCAAAACTTCAAGACCTGATTGTTCGACATCAAGAATGAATTTCCAGGAATTTCCATAAATGTTCGACTTTGTAGTATGCGTGTATTTTAAATCTTTAAAAATGAACCCAGTAAAAAGCTGTTTGGTAAAACTGCTATCAATAAAAGGATTCTCTTCTATGATGTCAATAAAAGCATCTTCGAATTGAGGCGCGAGGTAATTGATTCCGGTTTGATTCCAGGTATAACGATGATTGTTGTCTCTTTGCAAATCATATCCAAAAGACATATTGAACGAATGATAATTATAAAAATCAAACAATAAAAGCCTGTTGTAACTGACCGTTACTCTGGTTTCCGCCTTTTCTTTAAGATCCCGATAAAAATTATCATTTAATACCTTAATTTTATTGAGTCCGGAATATAGTTTTGGAAACTGTACAAACTTAGGAATGGACCAATCCGCCTGTGTCAAAATATCTACTGAGAAAATAGGGTCTTTTCGATTATTTAAATCAAATTCAATTCCGCTGTTAACTTTCAAACCTAATACAGAAGCGTTCCGTCTGAAATTTCTATTTTGATAATTTACATTAAATGCTACACCAATAAGTGAAGTGTTAACATCATCACCAACATAATTAGAGTTATTCAGCTCAAGATCCCCTCCAATAACCATTCGCTTTTTAGGCGTTAGCCGAATCTCGAAATTTATTTTATCGCCTTCGATAGTATCCTGTGAAGTTTTAATAGAAATAAATTTATAAATATCAAGCCGCCCCAATTGACGGTTCGTTTTTATAAAATTTTCTTCTTTATAAAGCTCACCTTCTTTTAAGAATATTTCTCGGTTGATACTTTTTGGACTAACGATCGGACCTAGGTTGTCCAAGAGGTAATGAAAGCCACCAATAATGGTGTCTGTTTTAGGTCCTAAGATTTCGGAAGGAAGATAACGTGGATTTATAAAAACTTTACCGACCTTATAGATTTTATGTTCGTCTTGGTTTTTAGGATTAATAATATCGAGGTAAATATTTACTTTGGTACCTGTACTGTCTCCCGAAAGATTAGAAACAAAATTTCGATCAAAATAGGCGAAGCCGAGATTTCTTAAAGTATTCGTTATTCGGCTGACTTCTTTATTATAAATATCCTCACTAACGGGTTGTCCTTTTTGTAGAAAACTTTCCTCCTCAGAGTCATTTAAAAATCGTTGAACCTTTATGTCAGAGCTGCTGAAAAAAACACTATCTATCGTATATAGATTATTGGGCTTTGCAATATAGTTGACAATGACTTTCTTTTTACGATCATTATATTCTTTTTCATAAGAAACCTCCGCATCATAATAGCCTTTACTTTGAAGGTAGTATTTCATAGAAGTTGCCGTAGCGTCTGCGATTTTATCTTGATGAATTGAAGGTGGCTGAGCAACACTTCTTCTGATCCATCTTTGAAAACGATTTGGATTTTCAATAGAATCGGTTTTGTAATACCACCAAAGATTAGATTTTGTAAGTAAAGCTTTTTTAGAAGCAGGTCGTTGTTTGTAGAGCGTCGTTAACTCATATTTCAACGATCGCTTTTTCTGAATCTTCTTATCGGAGTCAAGGGTAACCGTATTTTTTTTGAGCGAATAATCCCCGTCTTTAATAAACTTACGAGTATTACAAGATCCCAAAACCAGCAATAGACAAATCGCTAAAATTGCGTACCTTGAAATATCTTTTATGTTTTTTGGAAAAAGAATCATGCACAAAAATCTATTCGTAAATACTTCTACCTAAAAAGACGGAAAATTTTACTATTTAGTGGCTTGTAAAGCGTTAAAAATCTCTTAATGTTATCAAAAAATAAAATCAAATACTTCCGATCGCTGAAATTAAGGAAGTTTCGGCAAATGTATAACAATTTTGTAGTAGAAGGGGAGAAGATTGCTCTTGAATTGTTAACTGCTGGTAATTTTGAAATAGAAAGTATTGTTTGTACGATGGCTTGGTCTGAAAAAGAAGCAAAATCCATTCGTCCTTTTACTGAGCAAGTTCTAATTGCAAAGCCAAAAGAGCTAGAACAAATTTCTTTGCTCAAAACAGCAGCTGAAGTTTTTATCGTGGCAAAACAAGCTCCGGTTGAGTTTAATCCAATGTTGCTCCATCAGAATTTATCGCTGTATTTGGAAACCATCCAGAATCCAGGAAATTTTGGGACGATCTTGAGGATCGCTGATTGGTTTGGCATTCCTACGGTCTTTTGCTCAGAAGACACAGCAGATGTATACAATCCGAAAGTTATTCAGGCTACCATGGGCGCTTTTTTAAGAGTGCAGGTCATCAAAATTAGTTTTAAGGAACTCAATAAACATATAAAAGACCTACCGGTATATGGAACAGTTTTAGGAGGAAAAGATATATTCAAAACACCTTTAGCAGAAAAAGGAATTATCGTAATTGGTCATGAAGGAAAAGGTATTTCGGAAGACTTAAAACAATACCTCAGCCATCCGATTACAATTCCTGCACATAAGGATGGAGGTGCAGAATCATTAAATGCTGCAGTAGCAACCGGAATCGTTTGTGCAGCTTTTCGGAATTTTAAATAGTCAGCTATGTCAAATCCAGATAAAAAGCCTTTAGATTTTGATGAGGTCGTAAAGCCGGAAGAAGTAAAAAAGAAACCTAGAAAAGGAGCTTTATTGGAATTGATTCCGATTACGCTCATCGTCATTGGCTTGTATATGAAAAATAATGGAATATCAGGTGCTTCTGAAATGTTGATTACAGGTGGAGGTTTAGCTTCTTTATTTTATTTGCTGTTCAGCTGGTATATGTTTAAAGTAAAAGAGTATAAAAAAATGGAAGTGATCCTCTCTATTATTGTCGGACTTATTTTTCCAACAGGTATTTTGGGATTAGTATTTTATTATGAAAGCTGGCCTTATGCTTCTGAATTGATCAATGCTGCCTTAATTGGAGGAGCTGTTTTGTTTGTGATAAGTATTACTTTTTTTATTGCAAATTTTAGAGATGCCCGAGCTTCTGTTTTTTATAGAAATGTATTAACTCGCCTATTAGTTTTTTCTGCTTTATTAATTCGATTACATCCAGCATTGTTGGGGTGAATTGTTATTCGGGATTCGGGATTCGGGATTCGGTGCATTTAATTGATTCAAGAACTAAGAATACAGACTAGTGCTTTTCAAGCCTCAAGTCGCCTTCACGTCCTTTGATTCTCTTTATTGATTATTAGTGTTCCTTTAAACCTTAACCTTTCGTTAAAAACAAGACCATTCTTGTATTTTTCATATATATTCTTGCCTCGTATTATATTTATTCTTAAATTATAACAATTGATTGCCCCTCTACGTACAAAAGGAAAACGTTGCTTTTACTGATTCATTTAACAAAATACTAAATCGAGAAGGCACTATGAAACTCAGGTACATTACCCTGATTTTATTGGTTGTGGCACTACTTTCCTGTCGGAGAGAGGATCTTCCTTTTGAACAAACGCATACGCCTTTTTTGAATTCTAATACAGAATGGGTTGATTCGATGCTCTTGGCGATGGATGTAGATGAAAAAATTGGGCAACTTATTTTATATCAACCAACACTTCAAGATAGTTTACAAAAAGATACCTTACTTGCTTTAGCCCAGAATAAGAAACTGGGTGGTGTCATTTTGCGAGACCTTGCCTTGCAAGAGTACCTATACATGATAGATACATTGCAAGGATCGACCCGCATCCCTTTGTTTAATGTTTGTCAGGATCGAGTGTCTTTACACAATCTGTTTAGTGACTTTACTGATTTGCCATCAGCGATGACGATAGTTGCTAATAATAGTGACACCTTATTAGAGACGGTACAAGACTATTATCTAGAACAATTAAGTCATTTAGGGTTTAATCTTAGTTTTAGTCCGGGGTTAAATATGAATGGTCCATCGAAAACTAATTTCGATTTCAATATGTTTGAAAGTGATAAATGGCAGTTGGCTTCTAATTCTTCTGAAAACCTTAAAAAACTACAAGAGCAAAAAATCCTTTCCGTCGTTGG
>CAYXQH010000525.1:0-4799 GCA_964467425.1 uncultured Saprospiraceae bacterium | reverse complement strand
GAATATTTCCTGCAGATTTAATTCTTACGGTGTGGTCAATACTTCCTACTGTTGGGTAACTTCCATTGTTAGCACTTTCTAAATATAAACTTCTTGCACCATCTAAAAACCAACCTGGTTCCACTACTACATTTCCACTTTGATCTAATTGGGCAGTGAAATCTGCACACTCAAAATCAGGAGCTAGGTTGTCGATGACATTTACAGGTGTCATACAAGTGCTCATGTTTCCAAAAGCATCAGTTGCCGTTACGGTTACAATTCCTGTAGGGATACTATCACAATCCAAAGCAGTTGGATTGGAAGAAATAGCTAAATCGTATGGTAATGTACAATCCATTATTTCTATAGAATTACCAGATATGAAAGCAACTCCGTCACTTCTGACAAATTGTGTTCTCCAATTAGCTTCATGCAAATCTCCCAACGCAGTTAAAGAAGGTGAAAAATTAGAAAGGTTAACTTCTGCTCTTCCTCCCATATTATCAGAAGTCAAAACACGAATTCTAAAAGTTTCTCCTGGTAAAAGAGTAATTGATACCGTTCCTGTATTAGCAGCAATTGAACTATTTTTTAGAAATACTGCTGGAGTTCCAATAACTTGATACCACAAACGATCTTCATCAGCTCCACGGGTATCATTTGTAGAATAATTCCAATCAAAAGAAAATGTAATTCCATTAGGAGAAGTTATTCTATATTCTGTTCTTCCACTCAACCCAGATCCATCATCACCACTCGTCATATAAATTTCATGCGCACCACTCAGCAACCATCCTGGCTCAAATGTCGCTTGCCCATTTCCATCTAAATATGCATTGTATGACGCAGCACACGATTGAACTGGCGCAGTCATATCCGTTACGGTAATGGTTGAATTACAAGTCGTAGTCTTTCCAAAACTATTTGTAGCAGCTACCATAACTGTATTCGCACCTATATCTGCACAAGTAAATGCGCTTTGAGAATAAGTAAAAGTAAGTGCTGGAGATGAACAAATATCAATAAAGCCGCTTTGCAAAGTAGCTAAATCTGCTGCGGTGAAAGTATAATTACCTGTGGCATCTAAATTCACAGAAATGTTTGTACATGTTGCTGTTGGGTTAGATGAAATTGCAGTTAGTAATGACATACAAGTATTGAAATTTCCATTACCATCAGTTACGGTCAATGTAACTGGGATAGCAGGTCCACCAATATCAGCACAAAATACTTGATTTCCTCCTGTCGCATCATTTCTAACTACAGAAAAAGTAAGTAAATTTTGTGGTGTACAAGCATCCGTACTATTATCATCAATCGCTGGAGTTGTAATCTGCGACATTCCAGTTTGAGAATCTACTGTGATATTCACTGTGGATTTACATCTCGCTGTTGGATTACCTGAATCCATAATATCAACCACATAAACTTCTGTAGAATTATTTCCACATGGATCTATCACAGTAAATTCAAAATCATATAAACCAACGTTGTAAGTTCCACTTGCATTGAGACCAGTACCACTTGCCACAACAGCACCTGAGGACTGTAATTTTACTTCAAAAAAGCTTTGCAAATTTGCCGCAGGCACACAATTATCAGTAGCTGTAACTGCCAATGAAACGGTAGCCGTACAACCTGCTCCCGGATTCACAACCAAAGTTGCGCCTTGAGGTGGAATAACTGGAGCTACATTATCATCTATCGTAATTACCTGAGTGTATTGATCTGTATTTCCACAATTATCAGTTGTGGTATATGTTCTATTGACTGTGTAATTATAAAAATCACACATGTTTGGATCTGTTCCTTGCCCTACCGTTACGTCAGAAGTTGTCTCTGTAGTCGTACAATTGTCCATTGCTGAAAATGCAACAGCCATAGGAATAGCACTTTGACAATCCACCGTCACATCAGCGGGAGCTGTGCCAGGCAAAAAATCTAAAGTTGGACCACTCGTATCATCAATCGTAATTGTTTGTAAACAAGTGGATAAATTTGGAGTTGCAGCTCCGTCAGTCGCCGTCCATGTTCTTTCGATTGAGTTACAATTTCCTACTCCAGTAGAAGCAATTGTTACATCTACAAATGAAATATTTGCTGCTGGTAATGTTGCCATACAGTTATCACTTGCTGTTGCAGAACCTCCTGTAGAAGCAGGAGCTGTTGACGCAGTACAATCCACTGTAACATTCGCTGGACACATAATCACAGGAGCAGATTGATCAACGACCATCACCATAATAGGGTTTCCAACACAAAGGTTTGGAACCATATTGGAAGTCAAAGAAACGGTAACGGGTGTTCCTATATTAGAACAATCTACAGATGTAGGAGATACTGTAATTACTCCACAGGTACTCGTATTCGAAAAGAAATTTTGAGGCGCCAAAGGAGTAAGTCCATTAACATTCGAACTCAATTGAACAGTAATAGTACTGCCACATAGTGGAGTACATTGAGCATTCACTTTCGTGAAAAATGAAATGCTAAAAAACATTAATACTAAAAGGACAAAACGTGTAAACAGCGAATTCTGACTAATTGACGAAAACTGGGCAGTTTTCACCATTGCTTTGTGATGCTTGGCAGAGTTTTGCTGGAAAATCAACGTGTTGTTTCGGTGACGTGCACCGTTTGATGGGGTATTCGTTGATACCATAACTTATTGTTTTAAATTATTGAATATGTAATGAGTGTTGTTCTTGTGCAGAACAAAAGAGATGTACTAAAAAAACGTGGTTTCGGGAAAAACCGTCTTGAAAGATGCTAAGGCAGTGAACTAAGTCGAAGAGACTTGAAGCTCATCTGGGGGAGTTTTAAAGTGTTTGTATTTTACTTTCTCACAGACGTTTAAAAATGTTGGATCTTGTGCTTTCTTTTATACCCACAAAAGTATTTTCATTTTACAGGCAATGAAATACCAATAAATAGGTATTATGGTATTATTAATTATTGTATATAATTATTGTTAGGGGTAACATTTAATTCATTCAATTTGAAGGACTTACGTCAAAATAATCATATCCTACTATCTTTGCACTTTCAAAAAACAAGTAACGTTTTTAATAAAATTAAAAATATAACATGGCGACTGTCCATTCTTTAACTTTCAATCCATTTCAAGAAAATACTTTTATCGTTGCTGACGAAAATGGTGAGTGTGTCATTTTTGATCCAGGTTGCTATGATGCCAACGAACAAAAGACATTGACTGATTTTATTACTAAAAACAATCTCAAACCAGTCAAGTTAATAAATACACACTGTCACCTCGACCACGTTTTTGGCAATAAATTCGTCGCCGAAAAATATACCTTGGATTTAGAAATCCACAGAGGTGAGTTACCTGTTTTGAAATCAATGCCCATCGTTTGTCAAAACTATGGATTACCGATTCCTGAAGAATCACCTGAACCAAAACATTTCTTAGAAGAAGGAGATACGATTGAATTTGGAGATACGATTTTGGATATCGTATTTACGCCAGGGCACTCTCCTGCCAGTATTTCTTTTATTTCTAAAAAGGATAAATTTGTCATCGCGGGCGATGTGCTTTTTTATGATAGTATTGGTCGGACAGATTTACCAGGCGGAGATTTTAAAACTTTAATGTCGAGCATTCATGATAAATTGATGCCGCTTGATGATGAATTTAAAGTATATTGTGGACACGGTCCTTCTACCACAATCGGGCGTGAAAGATTATTAAATCCCTTCGTAAATGGTCAAGTAACGATGTAATTATTCAAAACCAAATGGAACAATTTCTTCAACTCGCTTACTGGTTTGTTTTACTGACCTTGATTGTCAGTATTCTAACTGGTTTGGTGTTTGGGTTTCTATTTTTGGTTAGACCAAAAGAAGATAAACGTCCTGATTTGTTTTTTGGATCTTTATTAATTTGCCTTGCCTTGACGCTCGTTCATAATTTGATGGTACACACCGGCGTGTTTATTCGCAATCCTCAATTGCTTTTTTTACCAGTATATTTCACACTTTCATTTGGACCACTCTATTTCTATTTTGTAAAATTGAAACTGTATCCGCAATACGAAATCAGGTGGACAGATGCCAAACATTTAATTTTACCAATTGGGCAAATACTCTTTTTAGTAAGTACCTTTTTCAATTCAGCAGAAACTAAAAGCGAGATCGGAAGAAGTTTCTTTTCTCCTTTTTATGGTGGTGTTGAAATGCTTTTATACATCATTTCTTTTTTCGGTTATCTATATTTTGCTTACCGATATATAAAATCAAAACGAACGGAAGTCAGAAGCTCTGTCGATAAAAGTCAGGGGACCAAAGTCGCTTGGCTTCAAAGAATGTCTAAAGTATTGTTCATTCTTTTTGGCATCAATGCCACCTATATTTTTACGGATTTCCTTTCTTATCAATTGCTTGGTATCAATCTCCATCTACTCAAAGGGTTTGATTATATCGGTAGTCTTTCGTTTGCTTCGCTCTTGGGTTGGCTTGGATTTAATGGATTGGTGATGAGAAGGTTTTAAGCCAACGCTCCTGTTCGGGGATGGTGTTCAAGTACTGATATGTTCGATTTTCAAAATCGAGCATATCTTTAAACTATTCATTATCGGTTGCTTTTAAATGTGACGGATTTTTCAAAATCCCCCACATTAACCACCCAATACCGTTTCAAACACCTTATGCGTGTTAACTTCTCCAAAATTTTCGACGTGATATTTATAAAAATCGAGTAGGTTTTTGAGCAATGCTTTTCGCTGTTCTCGCGTGAATTTCAATTGATGTGAATTACTGATATTCGTTTTTAAAATCGAACCAAAGTCTTTGCTTTC
>CAYXQH010000524.1:0-4818 GCA_964467425.1 uncultured Saprospiraceae bacterium | reverse complement strand
GGGCGTAACGATCTTAGTTACGCCTTTTTTTATTTCTGTATGATCTTTATTTTATCTATTATGAAGATCAGCTATTACCTTATCTTTTTTTGCTGTTCCTTATTACTTGGCTGTTCTAAGTCAAAACCTGAAGTAAACCAGCCTACTATTCAGCCTGCTATTCTCCCTAATCCAAGCTCAACAAAAGCCAGAATTCTCTTTTTCAAAAAGGAAAACACTATGGAGATTTGGACAAATGAAGCACCATTTAAACAAATTGCTTCTTTCCAACCAACATTTAAACCAGACTCCCTATCGATTGGTCAATATGATCGTCAAACGTTTATAAATGCCCCCTTCCTGAAAAATATCCCTTATAAATATCAGTTCGAAAAATTATTAATATTCCCTAATGATGGCAGAACTACAGGTTTTTTAACTCCTTGTTTCGCTTGTCCACATCATAAAGCAGCTATTTACGCACAATTAGAACTTTCTATGAATGATTATCTTTTAAAAAAATAAAGCTCGATTTATTAATTAAAAATTAATATATTTAAGCTATATCTAAGAAAGACGAACACCTATTGAAAACGATACAGTAAAAAGATGGAAAAGATAGTTGCGTTGGACGGGTACACTTTGAACCCCGGAGATTTAAGCTGGGAAGGCATTGAAAACCTTGGATCGGTCAGTATTTATGAACGAACCAAACCAGAAGAAACCATAGAAAGAGCAAAGGATGCAACCATCCTTCTTGTCAACAAACATCCTTTGGATGCTCAAACCATCGATCAAATTCCCAATCTAAAATGTATATGTGTTCTCGCAACTGGCTTCAACAATATAGATATCGAACATGCCAGATCGAAATCCATTCCAGTATGTAATGTAGTAGGTTATAGCACAGCTTCCGTTGCACAACATGTGTTTTCATTCATTTTGAACTTTGTCAATCTACCAAAAGATCATAACGATTCGATTCAAAAAGGTGAATGGAGTAAAAATCCTGACTTTAGCTATCAGCTCTCTCCTACTATGGAATTAGCTCGAAAAACAATTGGCATTTATGGTTTTGGAAGAATCGGCCAGAAGGTTGCAGAAGTAGCTCAGGCTTTTGGAATGAATGTATTAGTAACGCATAAACACCCAGCCAGAGACCGGCGAGCAGGTGTACAGTTCGTTGTACTGGAAGAGCTATTACAAGAAAGCGATTTCGTAAGTTTGCATGCTCCATTAAACGTTGATAATGTGGGAATTATAAACGCTTCTCTACTTAAAAAGATGAAGCCTACTGCTTATCTAATTAATACTGCTCGGGGCCCTTTAATCAATGAAATAGATCTCAAGGAAGCATTAGAAACGGGAATAATTGCTGGGGCTGGTTTAGACGTTCTATCTAAAGAACCTCCGGCAGCGGACCATCCTTTATATGGCTTAAAGAATTGTATCATTACGCCTCATATTGCCTGGGCAACTTTCGAATCCCGAAAGCGCCTGCTACAAGGAACCATAGAAAATATCAAAGCTTTTATAAATGATAATCCAAGAAACGTGGTTAATGGATAGATAAAAATGAAATTGCCCTACCACAGCAATGCGATGATAGGACAATTAATTTATCGTTCTAATTTCTGAACCACTTATTTCATTGGTGGAATTCTAAGTGTTTGTCCAGGATAGATTAGATTAGGATTTTTAAGCATAGGCTTATTCGCTTCAAAGATCTGCTTGTACAATTTTGGATTACCGTACAATTTCTTTGCGATTTTTGAAAGACTGTCTCCTCTTTTTACAGTATAAAAAGTAGCCTGAGGCTCCGGCTTAGTTACAGAAATTCGATCATCAACTCTCGCTACTCCACCTACATTTCCTAAAGAAAGAATCACTTTCTCCTTATCAGCCTGCGTTTTTACCTTTCCGTAAACGGTAACTTTATCTTTATTAAAGTCCAGCTCTAAACCTCTTACTTTTACTCCAGTACTGTCAACCATACCTTTTAGTAAAACTAATTTTTGCCTTTTTAGCAATTCAGCTTGCTTTGCAGCCAGCTCTTTCTCCATTTTAATGATCTCTTTAGTTTTTACAGTAGATGCATTTTTCTTAGTGAGCACTTTGGAGCCAGCGCTTTTTAAAAAATCAAATAAACCCATGAATGATTATATTTTTGGTTAAAATAAAGTGCAATAATACTGTTTTAGAACGAAGAAATAAAATTTGTTTACTAACAGAACGTCGATTGTGGATTATGTATAAATACTATCTAAAGAGTATCTAATATCAGGATAAAACGAACTTATAGCTCAATCTTAGTCATTAGTCTAAATCCTTATCCAATCTTGTCCTAACCTAATCTCCCTTAGTCTTTGCTTATATCCAACATTTAAGGCATTTCCGTAACAAAAAAACAGGAAAGAGAGTAAAGTACATTAATCTAATAAAACGAGCATTTTTTTACGAAAACATGTATATTTGCGCTGTTTTGCAATTTGGAATGTGAGGAGGAATCCTAACCGGTTAACAAGTATTACTATTCTTACGGTGTTTTCCCACCTAAACATTCTGTTTTTTATTATTTTCTAACGTTTTAAATTTTTTTTTCATCATGCAAGGAAAAGGCATTATTAAATTCTTTCTTGTAGTGGTGTCGCTGATGTGTTTGCTTCAGTATTTCTATCTCTATCCTACTTATCAGGTGGAGAATGACGCTGAAAAGCACGCACAAGAAAAATCAGAGGGTGAAACCGATGAACAAAAGCGAAAAGAGGTGTACAACCTCGCCACTGCTGCCTACCTCGACTCTATGAGTAATGAGGAGGTGTTTAAAATCCCGTTATTACCGGGTTATACTTATGACGAACTAAAGCAAAACCAATTAGCTTTGGGACTAGACCTCAAAGGAGGTATGAGTGTCGTGCTTCAGGTCGACTTAAGAGAATTTATTCGAAAAATTGCAAACAATAGTAAAGATCCCAAACTGAACGAAGCGTTAGAAAATATTGAATCCTTACAAACAGGAGCTAAAGAAAATGTCGTTGCACTTTTTGCAAAAGAGTTCGAACGAATAGCTGCAATAGAAGCAAAAGAAAAAGGAAAGTCTCCTGAAACATTAGCTAGTAAATTTTATGGCAAATTGCCAGATGTAGATATAGAAACTTCCAACGATAAAGTGGAAGCTTTACTTCGAGAAAAAGCGAACGAAACCGTAGAGTTAACTTATTTACGGTTGAAAGATAGAATTGACGAAATTGGTGTAGTACAACCTAACGTAAACCTGGATGCTGCTAGGGATTTGATTTTGGTCGAATTACCTGGTATCAGCAATCCGGAACGTGCAAGAAAATTCCTCGCAACTACTGCAAAACTGGAATTTTGGGATGTATACCGAATTACTGATAATATTCCTACGAAAGGACCACTAGTAAATATTTTTGATCGAGCTGATGCTAAATTAAAGGCAAGCTCTACTGTCAAAAACGAACCTGTTATTGCGCCTACCTCAACGTGGGTTGTTGATACGCTCCCTGTTTACGATTCTGCAGGTAATGATTCATTAGATGCAGCTGGAAATAAAGTTTATCAGCTTGATTCAACAGATGTAGGAGCACAAGATCCTTTTGCAAATGCTGGACCTTTATTAAAACTATTAACGCTGAACAGGCCAATTGGTACAGGTACTAATTTGTCTCCAGCTGTAGTTGGAACGGCTAAAGGTAGTGATATAGAAAAGATCGAAGAATATTTGGAGCGAGAAGATATTGCTGCGATGTTTCCGACTGATTTGCGATTTCGATGGAAAAACAAACCATTGACTTTCAAAGAAGAAACAGAGCTTTCAAAGCAATTTTCTAAAAACACTTACGAGCTTTATACTATTAAAACAGTACGAGGTAAAGAAGAAGCACCAATTGAAGGTGATCGAGTAAGTGATGCAAGCTCTGGTCCTGATCCTAGATCTGGAGAGATTGAAGTAATTCTGGTTATGGATCAGAAAGGAGGTAAAAAATGGGGTGAGATGACTACAAATGCTTCCAATAATGGAAATCGAGAGATTGCTATTTTATTGGATAATCGAGTTGTTTCTGCACCAACTGTGAATGATCCTATTCTAGGTGGCCGATCTTCGATCACCGGAGGTTTTTCAACGACCGAAGCTGGTGACCTTGCTAAAATCTTACAAGTTGGTAAATTACCTGCGGGTATTGATATCATCCAGGAAAGCTTAGTTGGTCCTTCTTTAGGAAAGGAAAATATCAACAATAGTTTAATGGCGATGTTGATCGGATTTGCATTGGTTTTTATCTTCATGATTATATATTATGGATCAGGTGGATTTATTTCTATCCTGGCACTATTCCTCAATATATTCTTCATCGGTGGAGCATTGGCGACCTTTGGTACCGTCTTGACCTTACCGGGTATCGCTGGTATTATCTTAACCATTGGTATGGCGGTTGATGCCAACGTAATCATCTATGAACGGATAAGGGAAGAGCTCCGAGAAGGAAAAACCCTGCTCATGTCTATTCGTGATGGATTCCAGCACTCCTACTCTGCCATTATCGATGCAAACGTTACCACTTTATTGGTTGCCTTTGTATTGGCTTATTTTGGAATGGGTCCGATTAAAGGATTTGCTATTGTTTTAATTATTGGGGTAGTTTCCTCTTTATTTACTGCAGTCTTAGTGGGTCGATTAATCATTGACTGGTGGACAAGAGGTGGAGATCGTAAATTGACCTTTTGGACTGGAATGTCTAAAAATGCATTTACCAATCTTAATATTGACTGGTTAGGAAAACGTAAGATCGCTTATGTATTCTCCTTAGCTGTGATTGT
>CAYXQH010000523.1:0-4820 GCA_964467425.1 uncultured Saprospiraceae bacterium | reverse complement strand
TAAATCCCTTCAACAATCAACTGAGCGAATTATCCTTTGAGAAAGGAAATCCTTTTCTTTTTCCAGAGATTGTCAACAATATAGAGCTAGGCTATACCTGGCAATATCGCTATAACTTTAAAATCGGATATAGTTTGACAACTGATCAAATCACCCGTTTGATAGGTCCGGATGAAACGAATCCAAACGCAGGTTTTATTACCTGGGCTAATTTAGCCACACAAAAAATTTGGTCTGCGAATATTAGTGCTCCCGTTCAGATTGCAAAAAAATGGAATGCTTATTTTAATGTAAGTGCTTCACATCTCGATAATCAGGCAGACTATGGAGAAGGTCGTGGCGTTGTTGATGTTCAAGCCTTTACTTATAGTATTTTTCAGCAACATACCTTCACCCTTCCCTGGAAGTTAAAAGCGGAAGTATCTGGCTATTATTCAGGCCCTGGCGTATGGGGAGGTGTTTTTGAATTTGAGCCCAGTTGGAGTCTAGGTCTAGGTCTACAACGCAGGTTTTTTAAGGAAAAACTCAATGTCAGAATCAGTGCCAATGATCTTTTTTATCAATCTGGCTGGAATGGCGAATCAGAATTCAATGGGCTTCGATCTGTCGGCTCAGGAGAGTGGGATAGCCGTCGGGTTGGCCTGAGTTTGAGTTATGCTTTTGGCAACCAAAATGTAAAATCGAGAAAAAGAAAAACAGGATTAGAGGAAGAAGGAAAAAGGGTTGGAGAGTAAAAGCGATAGTAATATACATATTATGACAATTCTGTATTTCCTTTTTTGCATTGTGAGCTTTTATTCTTATCTTGCATGTTCAATCTTCGAGAGAGGTTCCAAATATACACCTCATATACAACGAAGGTGCCTTATTTAGCAATTAATAGATAGAATAACGACATAATTGGCTGAAAGGTCAATTAATAACAAGCATTGAAATTCAATGTTTTGTTTTGGGTAATGAAGTGTATACTTCTAATACTGTTTCGTATTTCTATACTTAAATATCGCAACCCTCCCAAACAAATACATTTATCTTTCCTTGCTTACTATTTGTCTGAATATTCAGATGTATAAACATATATTTTTTAAACCCTAAATTTAATTATTATGGAACCAATGATTGGTGAAGTACGTAATTTCGCTGGTAATTTTGCACCACGCGGATGGGCCTTTTGTGAAGGTCAATTATTAGCTATTAGTCAAAATCAAGCTTTATTTTCTATTCTGGGAACTACCTATGGTGGTGATGGTCGTACCACTTTTGCTTTACCAGACTTACGTGGTCGTGTAGCTATTGGCCCGGGTACCGGTCCTGGATTACCTACCTATCGTTTAGGTGAAAGAAGTGGAACTCCTACAGTGACGCTTAATCAAACTCAGATGCCTGCCCATAACCATATTGCAACTGTTCAAATGACAGGTCAAGCTAGTGTTGGAACGAATGCAGAACCCGCGGGTTCAGGAGAACCAGCAGGCAATGTCCTTGGTGAGTCTAGCTCAGGTATTTATAATTCTAGCGCCGCTGAAGCAGGTGAAGAACTAGGTGGTGTTACAGATACCAGAACTGCTAATGTAACAATACTTAATAATGGTGGAAATCAAGCGCATAATAATATGCAACCTTACCTGGCGGTATATTATATTATTGCATTGCAAGGAGTCTTTCCATCAAGAAGCTAATTAATCCTATTAAATAACCTTTATTAAAAACTTATAATATGGCACAACAAGGATTTTTAGCAGAAGTTAGACTCTTTGCGGGAAATTTTGCTCCCCGAGGATGGGCTCTTTGTGAGGGACAGTTATTATCTATTGCACAAAATACCGCTTTATTCTCTCTTCTCGGAACCATTTACGGTGGTGACGGTCGAACAACTTTTGCTTTACCAGATTTACGGGGCCGTGTCCCTATTTCACCAGGAACAGGACCAGGACTACCCACTTATAGAGAAGGGACGAGAAGTGGTCAGGCCGAACATGTTTTAAACTTTTTGGAGATGCCGAGTCATTCACATCTAAATACTGTTCAAATGACAGGAGGGTTTGCTGTAGGAACGAATGCAAACCCCGCGGGTTCAGGGGAACCAGCAGGCAATGTCCTTGGTGAGTCTAGCTCAGGTGTTTATAATTCTAACGCCGCTGAAGCAGGTGAAGAGCTAGGTGGTGTTAATAATACCAAAAATATAACGGTACAATTAGCTAATACAGGCGGAACTCAGGCGCATAATAACATGCAACCTTATTTGTCTATCAATCACATTATTGCTATACAAGGTACATTCCCTTCGAGAAGTTAATGTATTGAAAATATTTATCAAATCCGGGAAGCCCTAAGGTTTTCCGGGTTTTAATTTCTCATTTATCGAAAAAAAAATTCTATGAAAAATTATTTACTAATTCTTTTATGTTTTTTAAGCTTTAGTCTTTTTGGGCAAGTAACATTTTGGACCGATGACTTTAACGGATCTGGACCGACTAGCGGAGATAGAGATGCCCCTAATCATGTTGATGGAGACAATGGCACAGGTACAACTGGTTGTGGGTTAGGTGACTATTTTTTTAGGACAAATCTTGCATCAGATTCCGGAAATGGGCTTGATGCTATCTTTACAGGCTTTACTGGTTCTTATTGGCGTGGAGAAGATTTGGATGGGTGCATTACTAATCCTGATGTAATAGATTTTACTGGAATAAATATAGCAGGCTTAACAAACCTTGGATTTAGTGGCTCTTTTGCTGTTCGGGATGGTAATCGATTTGAAAGTGATGATTTTATGCGTGTAGAATACAGTATTGATGGAGGAGCTTTTATGCCAGGAATAACATTTGAAAGTGATTTATCTGGCGGAAGCAATGGATTGTTTAGAGAAGATACAAATGGAGATGGAACTGGAGATGGAACAGTGGCATTAGGCTTAGCTTTTCAAGAGTTTTCATTTCTTATTTCTGGGACTGGTACAACATTAGCTTTAAGGTTTACAGGAGATATTGACGGGACTGGTGAAGAATTTGGAATTGAAGATCTTGCCCTTCAACATTCTATCCCAATGCCTGTAGAATTAACTTCTTTCACAGCTAAAAAACAAGACTCAGAAGTAAAACTATTCTGGGAAACAGCATCTGAGGAAAACAATGATTATTTCCAGGTAGAGCACAGTATAGATGGTCGTGATTTTATTATGCTCGATCAGGTTAAAGGAAATGGTACGACATCAGATTTTAGTTATTATTCGAACCTTCACCGTACACCAATGGCAGGTACTAATTATTACCGCCTTAAGCAAGTTGATTTTGATGGCAGGTTTGAATATAGCAAGATCGTCTCTGTTGACTTCAAAAATGAAAATAATGACGTGGCGATATATCCTAATCCTTTTGAAGAATCGATTATTGTTTCGTTTCCTTCTTTAGGATATCAGCATACTGATTCTGATACTCGAAGAATTGAAATCGTTGACATTCATGGTCGATTAGTTCAAACAAAACTAGTTTCTGTCCATGAATCAAATGTAACGCTAAATCTTTCCATACTTCCTTCAGGAACTTATTTCCTTCGGACCTTTGAAAAGCAGGCTTCATTTACTACGAAACGAATCATGAAATTCTAAGGTAAAAAAGCAAGCGAACAAACAAAACGAAACGCAAAAAAGGCTTTTCTCCATTCCCGGGGGAAGCCTTTTTTTGTATCAATTACAAATATACTTAGGGGTGAGCGAATGATTGATTGAGTGATTGATTGATTGAGTGAGTGAGTGATTGAGTGATTGAGTGAGTGAGTGAGTTTTTTGGTAGTTTGTTGGCTATATTAAATTCTGGTCACAGACTGTTAGGTTCATTCACATGATCGTGCTCCGCTTTAAGTTTAATCAATGATTTAAACCGACGCTAAGAAAGCATCAACAATGGCTAATTCTCCTTCTGTAAGCGTTGCAGGTTCTAAATATGGTTTTTCACTTCCTGCTAATTTATGGTCATTCGCATAAGTATTCACTTTTACTTGCATCACTAACCGGTCAATGTCCTTAGCTCCAGAGAATAATTCAATCTTATTGATCCATTGTTCCGGGTCAGCAATCAGGTCTTCATAGTTTAAATGCATCACCTTGTCATTTTGTAAATGCAGCTTGGCATATTCTGAAAACTGTTTCCAGGCATGGCAAAACTGATTGACCTCATTATCGCCCATAACCATTTCTATCTTTTTTGCAGATCGAACACAGTCTTTTAAATTTCGCGATAGATAAATGATTTTTGTTTCCGGCAAAACCTGTTGCAATAACACCAAATTGCTTGGATTCCATTCTGGCATTTTCATTCCCCATACGGGTCTCCCCTCTTTTGAAGCAAAGCCGCCGTAATTTTCCACTAATGATTTTAGCATCCCTCGAAAACCTTGGAGATATTCATCAATGTCTGGCATTAAATCCGGAATCCAGTCATTGACTTTTCCTTCCAGCACTTTTTTAATCTGATCATTTCGCCAATCTTTATGTTGCAACATAAACGATTGTTTACTAGCAACCAAATTCGAAATCATTTGAAAATCATTCGCACAGGTCTCTCCATAAATCAAACCATTTGAAGCAGAGCTTATCAACCGCTGGATCAAGGTTGTTCCCGATCGTCGCAAAGGAGAAGCAATCAATATCGGGCTGTTTATTTTTTCCATCGTTAAAAATACCAATTAGTTGTTGAATATTGAATATTGAATATTGAATATTGAATATTGAATATTGAACTTACACAATTAATTTTTGAATTCAGCTATCACAGATAAAATCCGGTTATTTTTTCAAAAATGCCTCAACCGCTTCTTTTCCG
>CAYXQH010000522.1:0-4830 GCA_964467425.1 uncultured Saprospiraceae bacterium | reverse complement strand
GCTTCGGTTTTCGGTTTTCGGTTTTCGGTTTTCGGTTTTCGTAAATAATGCTTAAAAGTCATCTGGGTTAAATAACTCATCAATATAGATTTCTCGATTCACACTATTATAAGCATCCTGACAATCTCCTAACCCACTCCGCATTACACTGATACATAGTCCATTTGCATCTGCATCTTCTCGATGTCCACGATTCAGGTAACAATGTCCCAGTTCATGAAAGACAATAAACTCCTGAAAATTACCATTGGAGTTTGCCCAAAATTCACGATCTACCGTTACGGCACCAGGGCTGTTTTGGCTATATGCACATTGACCTGCAACATGCTGCTCTGAAATGGAACGAATATCTCCAGAAATTCCTGCTTCAACCAAATCAATCTGAATACCACGTTTTGCAGCTTCTACTTCAAAGGCTTCAAATAAATGCCACAATTGCTGATCTACTTTTGGAAAAGTCCGAAACTCCGATTCAGGTTCAACAGACTCATCTTTTTTACAATTGGAAAAAACAGATAGGATAAAAATGCTACAACAAGCGTAGATAAATAACTTGGAAGACCTTACCATAACAAAAGTTTTAATGTGCGAAAAAGGATTAGGTAAGGTTTCTTTTCAGTGGCGAATTGGTTTTTTAAAAAAATTGAAACATGAATAATATAATCACCCATGTCTCAATTTCGAACTTTTAAAATCGGATTATTTAAACGAAAACATTCATTTATTTTATTGTTCGAATTGTTATTATTTTAAAAAGTGTATCCTAGATTACTTTTTTCTAAAGCTGACAATGTATTGTTATGAAAATTGAAAAAATCTTTTTATATTAAATAATCATTTAATGTTTAAAATAAAAAGCATGTGAAAAAGCAAAATTTTAAAGCGATTACTAAAAAGACCACTCCGCTCCATAAGCAGGATCAAAAAAATATCAAAGGTGGATTCATAGGTGTTGAAGATATGGATATAAGTATAACAGTTGAAGATGACATCATAATAGATGACGACGAAATAGATTAACCTAGATCTATTCAAATAAAATCCATCATCAAAAAACAAAAGCTGTCCCAAATCGGAACAGCTTTTTTTATAAAAGATGAATAAAGATCATAATTATTCGGGCTTGACATTCACTCCTTTCTTCACTCCTCATCCTTCACCTTTCCCTCTACCTAAGGTCCAAAATATTCAGCAGGATTTACTTTCTTTCCATCCTTGATTACTTCGTAGTGTAAATGTGGTGCAAGAGAAGCCCCGGTATTTCCGACAAGTCCGATTAAATCTCCTTTTTTCACCTCCTGCCCTACTTCGACTTTTATGACAGAAAGGTGTGCATATAGCGATTGATACGTCTCATCATGTTGAATGAAGATATGATTACCATAACCGCTTTTATGTTTTTTAATTTTCTTGATAATGCCATCTGCTGTAGCATAAACTTTTGTTCCGATCGGTGCTTTAAAATCAACCCCTAAATGCATTTTCTTTTCTTTGTGCACTGGGTGGAAGCGCATCCCAAAATTGCTTGTTACTTTTGCTTCCTCATTCAAAGGCTTTTTACTTGGTGGATCGAAATCGTTGGAATAATCACTTAAATAAACGGAAGGTGTACCAATCACTTCACATTTTTCAACTGGAGATTGCTTATTTGGTGTATTAATATTGACAGCCCAGAGCAAAGAAACAGTAGTAAGCACTAGGGCAAAAACTAAAAAGATTGCTTTTTTCATAGTCAGCTTTTTTTGATTTAATGAATGAATCGTTTGATCTTGAAGTTCTTTCAATTCATCTTTTTGAAACAGATCAAACACTTCTTCAGTCGCTTTATGAAAAGGCTTTCCACTGGACATTTTAGTTTCAATCATACAACATATATGATCCAATAGCTCTTCCTGCAAAGGGAGATAATCCAATTTATTAGAAGCTAAAAAAGCTTCAATGTATACAACTTGTTGGTTATTTAATTCAATGGGCATCGGGCTTTGTTTTGGGAAACAAAATCATGTGCATTGCTGCTGAAAATTCTTGAAATTCTTTTAATTTATTGTGAGTTGCTTTATTACCGGCCGGAGTCAGCGTGTAATATTTACGGGTCCGCTTACCTATAAAAACTTTCTCTGTTTTTACCAGTCCTTCAGATTCTAACTTATGTAAAGTCGGATATAGTGCCCCTTCTGTCAAAATTAACTTTCCATCCGAAAGTGCTTTTACATGCTGGGTGATCTCATATCCGTACATTTTCCCTTGCTCTTCCAACAAGCGAAGAACAATTGTTTTTAAAGTCCCTTTTAATAATTCTTTTGAAAACATATGCAATTATACCTAAGAGTTCTAGGTATTCCAAATTAATACTTAAGAATCTTAGGTATTTAACATTTTTCAGGTCGGACAATATTTAGCTAACCGCTTTCGATGTGTAATTATGACTTAATAAGTAAGAGGACAAAAATATTCATACAATTAAAAAAAGATCGAATGCTAATTTTAGATTCCAAAATGTTGTTATGTATTGTTAACCATTTAACCTACATAGCTATATAACAATATTTCTCAAACGCCTTTTTTACTTTTAATTTTAAAATTCGCACCTATCATTATTAGTGTCTAATTACTTAGAAAATTATTCAGAGGTAATTACTTCCTCTACTTCTACCTTCGGAACAGGATAATAATTTGTTGTATTTTCTTCTATTACTTTTTTTAAAGCTTCTATATTTTTGGTTTCCTGATCCTGGAAAGATCCGCCAAACATGCCCATTAATGCAAACATAGATCGCATGATCATCCCTTTTCCACTTACTTTGGAATCCGTTTTGACAATTGTTTTACCATCCTTTTCTGAAAAAGAAGTTGTTTGATCAAAGACCATCATTTTACTATCAAAGCTCATACTTACATGGTCAAAATCTTTCTTGGAAATAAGTGTTTCAATCATTTCAAAATCATCTTGCCCTTCTCCCGGATTGACCACCACCTTATATTTACTCCCAACTGTTCCGCTTTCGCCACTGATCAAATCAATACTTTTAAATCCTTTCAGCCATTGGTTAAATTTAGAGTCGTCCTGGTGAACTGCCCATGCTTCTTTTACCGATTTATTCACGGCAATTTCATGACCATAACTAATACTAGGCTTAATAAATCCTGCAGCAAAAAAAAGAATAGCAAGCCCTAAAATCAAAAAAAGCAAATATTTTAGAATTTTCATTATTAAATAATCTTGATGAACGAATAATCGAAAATACAATAAGTATTAGTCAAAAATTAAATCCCCTCTTTTAATTTCTTCAAATAGCTCGAAAAACCTCATTATCAATCGGTTATTCCTTCACTTTTTGAAGAAAATCGGGAATTAATTATTTGACCGGTACTATAGCATCTTTCTATTTGAACTTTTTGCAATAAATCAGTATTTCCCTTATTTTTGTTCAAACATCTAAATGTAAAGCTACTACATGAACTTACCTATCAAAATCCAGATGCTTCTTTGGTTTTTAAAAAATCACAAGGGCACCAAAATTGATCAAATGAGCCCGGCACAAGCCCGGCACTCCGCAGCTAAGATCGGGAACATGGCTGATATGATGATTGATTTTCCAGCTATCCCACTTCATAAAATAAAGGATCAACTTATCAGTGGAAGAAATGGTGACATTCCGATTCGGATTTATCAGTCTATTGATAAAAAATCATTACCTGTCATTATGTATTTTCATGGGGGTGGTTTTGTAATCAATAATATTGAAACGCATGATAAAATTTGTAGGAGGATTGCCAGAGATAATAATGCGGTTGTTGTTTCAGTTGATTATCGTTTAGCACCGGAGCATAAATTTCCAGCAGGTTTACATGATGCCTATGATGCAACGGTTTGGGCAGCAGCAAATGCAGCAGCATTTAATGGTGATGCCTCCCGGTTAATTGTGATGGGCGATAGTGCGGGTGGAAATTTGGCAACGGTCATTTGTCTCATGGCAAGAGATTTAGACGGGCCAGCTATTTTTTACCAGGTGATTGCATATCCTTGTACCGATGGAACACTAAGCTACCCTTCTATTGATGCTCTTAAAGAAGGTTATTTTTTAGAAAAGAATATCATCCTGTGGTTTCAAAATCATTATTTAAATAATAAGGAAGAAATTTATAATCCTTACGTTTCTCCTGTCTTTGCAAAAAACTTATCTAATCTTCCACCAGCTCTTGTTATTACCGCAGAATACGATCCGCTTAAAGACGAAGGAAAAAAATATGCAGACCTATTAAAAGCTGCCGGCAATGACGTTATCCATAAAGAATACGAAGGTCTCATCCATAGTTTTTTAGGAATGGCCAGACTTTCCAAAAAAATATTAACTGCTTATCAAGATATTCAATCTGTTCTGGAAAAGGCGCTTAAAAAAGAGCCTACAAATAATCTATAGCATCACTATAAATCCCCTCCTTTTTTCCTATTTTTAGTCAAAATAAAAACACATGTGCAAATACCTGATTCCACTGGTTTTTGGATCCCTCTTTTTCTTTGCATGCGGTCCAAAAACACAAACATCGGCTTTATCTGATGCTGCTTTACAAAAGAAAGCGAATGAGCTCGCTCAAAAATACATTATCACCGACGGCCATGTTGACCTTCCTTATCGACTTCGAGTTAAAAATTTTAAATTGACTAAAGAGTTGATCGGTATTCCAGTAAGTACAACGGAAGGGGACTTTGATTGGGAACGGGCAAGAGAAGGCGGATTGGATGCTCCATTTATGTCGATCTTTATTCCTTCTTCTTATCAAAAAGATGGGGGAGCAAAAGAGCTGGCAGATACGCTGATCAATATGATA
>CAYXQH010000521.1:0-4830 GCA_964467425.1 uncultured Saprospiraceae bacterium | reverse complement strand
TAGAGCAGCTGATTTGTAATCAGCAGGTCGGGGGTTCGAGTCCCTCCATCGGCTCTCTCGAAAAAATAAGCCTTATAAATCATTGATTTATAAGGCTTTTGTATTTGTTAGGGCATTGTAGAAGTCTTTATAAGATGTTTTTAATTTCATTAACCACTTCTACATAAGCTTGATCTAGCTTTATTTGATCTGAGTTGGCAATTGGCTTATTGCCTCTTGGAATTGCTCGATCTTTTTTGCAAGTTATAAGATAAGCCTACTGAAAATATATCAGGATACGGATTGAAATATTGAAAATAATCACCTGCATCATAGTGCCAGTGGTTTCTTACTAATTGATTGTCGTAAAGATATTTTCTAAGTTCAAAGTCTAGTTGAAATTTATCGGTCAGGCGGTATTGAATGGCAAAAGCCAATTGAAGATTAAACTTTCTGTCCAGGTTAGTATAAATATGATCAGTTAAGCCACCAGGATTTGTTAAGTAATTTTCACCGTCCTTATGTACTTTGGTGGACTCGAATTCTAAATGACCATCATCCCAAGATTTGCGCAACACCTTAACCCTTGTTGAAAGGTGAAAAATAGTATTTAATCCTGTCGAAAAGCTAAATCGCTTTGTATGGTAATTAATCGAAATAGGATAGATGAAAGAATGAGTAGCAAAACGGTCCGCTATTCTACTTTCATTGAATGTACCTTGAAAATCAGTATAACTGAACTTCTCTACTTTTGAAAAATTTCCATACTCATAAGACATGCCAAAGTCAACACTGAGGAATTTTATAAAATGATATCTATACTTAGCACCTATAGTTGTATGAAACAAAGGCCATTGTCTGAACTTGGTGTCAAAAGAATTATAAGTAGGTTCTGAATGCTCTGGGATTGGTATCCCATATTTTAGATGTATGGATAAACCTGTCTGGTTTTTTATTTCAGATGCATCGAATTGACATATGCCCAGGCTTGGAATTATAAAAACTACAACGAATAGAAATATGGAAAGGTTTAAAGTTTTCATGTGGACGTTTCTTTTATTTAGTAAACGTAGAAAAATAACTTTAGGTTGGGCACTGAGGACTTTAACTTATTTCAACATTTAATTCAAAACTGAATCTTTCGAAAAATTGATTTATTTTTAATGGATTAAAAATTTCATTATGATCAATCTAATTGAGAACGCATCAAAATATAAGGACCGTATTGCATTAAAAAGTAATGGTCAATCTTATACCTATCAAAAATTATTAGAAGCTTCTGAAAGTGTAGCGGTTCAACTTTTAGCAGGGAGAAATGATTTGGAGGAAGCCAGAATAGCTTTTCTGGTTACCCCCGGTTTTGAATATACCCAACTGCAATGGGGGATATGGCGTTCCGGAGGAATAGCCGTTCCTTTATGTACCAAACACCCACTGCCTTCCATTCAATATGTTTTAGAAGATGCTAAGGCTGAAAAAGTAATTTATTCAAAGGAATATGAGACGCTGCTTAGTCCGCTATTTAAAGAGGCTAACATTCAATTCATTCCTTTTGAAACGATGAATACGCAGAAAGGTAAATTGCCAGATGTAGACATGTCTCGTCGGGCAATGATTTTGTATACCAGTGGGACGACTGGAAACCCTAAAGGAGTGGTTTCTACCCATCAAAATATTGAGTGCCAAATCACTGCTCTAACAACTTCCTGGGAATGGCAAAAGGAAGATCACATTTTGAATATATTACCCATGCATCATGTTCATGGAATTGTCAATGTATCGTTGTGTGCTTTATGGAGTGGTGCCTGTTGTGAGTTTTTACCTAAGTTTGATGCGCAGGCGGTTTTTGATGTTTTCCATAAAAAAGAGGTGAACGTATTTATGGCAGTGCCTACTATTTATTTTAAATTGATTGCTCATTGGAATGGACTTTCACAAAATGAACAGGAATCCATTTCGAAGGTCTTACAAGATTTTCGCTTGATGGTATCTGGTTCTGCTGCTTTACCGATATCTGTATTAGAAGAATGGCGAACCATCAGCGGGCACACTTTATTGGAAAGATATGGAATGACAGAAATGGGTATGGCGATTAGTAATCCATATCGTGGAGAAAGAAAACCAGGGCATATTGGCCAGGCACTTACCAATGTAACGATTCGTATTGCGGACGAAAATAATCAAACTGTTGAGGATGGAACTTTCGGAGAAATACAGGTGAAGGGCCCTAACATTTTTAAAGAGTATTGGCAGAAACCAGAAGCTACTCAAAAGACCTTTACAGAAGATGGTTGGTTCAAGACTGGAGATATTGCGGTTTTTGAAAACGGAGTTTATCGGATTTTGGGACGCAACTCTGTAGATATTATTAAGTCCGGAGGTTATAAGATTTCAGCATTGGAGATAGAGGAAGTTTTAAGAACGCATCCAAAAATTAAAGAATGTGGAGTCGTCGGTATTCCAGATGATGAATGGGGAGAGATTATTGGAGCTAGTTTAATTTTAGGAGAAGATACCCTCGATCTGGAAGCATTAAAAAGCTGGCTTAAGGATCGACTGCCGAGGTATCAATTACCTCGAAAATATATTTTTCAAGAAGACTTGCCTCGAAACGTAATGGGTAAAGTGACGAAAAATGAATTGAAGAAAATGTTTTAATAAAGGTTACTATCCAGACTATGAGCCTCCTTTCTGAATTTTAATTTAAGAATATTTATCTGTTCTTGTTTTTCTTTATCGTTCAAATCATTCGAAGAATTGATAAGGTCTATCTGATTTTTCAATTCATTATTAAGCACTTTTTTGTGCGATTCCTTTCCTTCAGAATGTAATTTTAAATTCATCATAATTTTATAACGCTTTAATTGTAAAATTTGTTCAAGATAGTTCTTCCGTTTTATAATACACCATTGGGATATATTTTATAGCTACTTTTTTCGTAAAGGCATTTCAGAAGTGAAATTAAATCCATATCTTGTGTATACTTTCAAAAGTGTTCTTTCTACCGAAAAGACACGGTATTCTATCTGATTTGTTAACAGAATATTCCTTTCTGGCAAATAATTTTACATAGATTTAATATCTCAACCGATTTTAAAACATTTCTTGATTCAATTCATTATTGAAGCCTTCGCAGTTTTTTAAACTAAACGGATAACCTCTATCGGATGAAATATAAATTTTTAACTACTTTATTTTTCTGTTTTTTTTGCTGGAGTTTATCTGCTCAGGAGCTGTTTCCCAATACTGCTTTGATTTTCACTGATGAAACAAATACGCATGCTGAGATTTTAATTGATGGCTACACTGATAGAATATGGAATCCGGGATGGGATCAAAGCCTTTACCCAGCTTATTTTTATATTGATCTTGATTCCAATTATAATATATGCCAAATTGATTTATTTGATTCTTCAGGTCCAGGTGGTTCATTTAGTGCTTATGCAGGAACACCTAATAACTGGGAAGACACACCAATGTTTGAAGTAGCACTGCGTCAGAGCAATACTTGGAGAGAACTTCTCGTAGAAGCGAATACACAGTATTTACGTTTTGCTATGGAAACTCCCAGGTCAAGCGTTACAGAGATTAAGATTTATGTTTGTCCTGATCCTCTTCCTTCTATTGACTTGATTGATCCGGTGAGTGTACAGGAATTGATTAGTAGTGATATTGAAGTCAGCGCCTCAAATACGAACAGTTTTACAACATCAACTCTACCAGACTTTGTAACCTTTACAGATGCAGGAAATGGAATGGGGGCTTTTACTATCGCACCTCAACTCGGTGATGCTGGAACATATGCAATCACATTAACGGCAATTGGAACCTTTGGAAATGATCTGGAAATTTTCGCATTTTCAGTTACTCCAGCGCCACTTCCAATGATAAGCGGTATTGATGAGGTTACCTTACAGGAATTGTCTAATAACAGTTTTGAAGTCAGTGCCATAAATACGAATAGTTTTACGACATCAACTTTGCCAGGCTTTGTAACATTCACAGATGCTGGAAATGGAACGGGTACATTTACTATCGAGCCACAAATTGGCGATGCTGGAACGTACACCATAACACTGGAAGCGAATGGTGATTTTGGAACGGATGAGGAGTCTTTTATGATAACGATTACCGCAGCACCACTTCCAATGATCAGCAGTGTTGATGAGGTCGTCTTACAAGAGCTATCCAATAGCAGTTTTGAAGTCAGTGCGATAAATACGAATAATTTTACGACATCAACTTTACCAGACTTTGTAACATTCACAGATGCCGGTAATGGAACGGGCACATTTACTATCGAACCTCAACTTGGCGATGCTGGAACGTACACCATAACACTGGAAGCGAATGGTGATTTTGGAACGGATTCAGAATCTTTTACAGTAACGATAACCGCAGCGCCACTTCCAGTGATAAGCAGTATTGATGAAATTGTCTTACAAGAGCTATCCAATAATAGTGTTGAAGTCAACGCGATAAATACGAATAGCTTTTCAGTATCAACTTTACCAGACTTTGTAACGTTTACGGATGAAGGTAATGGAACGGGTACATTTACTTTAGAACCACAACTCGGCGATGCTGGGACCTATCCAATAATACTGCAAGCTGTTGGTGATTTTGGAACGGATGCAGCGTCTTTTATAATAACGATTACCGCAGCGCCACTTCCAATGATCAGCAGTATTGATGCGATCACCTTACAAGAGCTATCCAATAGTAATGCTGAAGTCAGCGCGATAAATACGAATAGCTTTTCAGTGTCAACTTTACCAGACTTTGTAACGTTTGCGGATGCAGGGAATGGAACGGGTACATTTTCTATAGAACCTCAACTCGGCGATGCTG
>CAYXQH010000520.1:0-4831 GCA_964467425.1 uncultured Saprospiraceae bacterium | reverse complement strand
CAATAAAATAAGGCCAGCCAAAAAACCCTGCCGTTCGAGCTTGATTTACTTCATCATAGCCTCGAGGGCCTCGACTCAAACTATCCTCCCCAGCATCAGGTCCAACATCTCCCCAATATAGATAACCAGTATGATCATCAATGGCAATTCTATATGGATTTCTACAACCCATCACATAAATTTCAGGACGTCCAACCGATCCATCTTTTGGAAATAAATTTCCATCTGGAATACTATACGTTCCATCTGACTGAGGAGTGATTTTTAAAATTTTCCCTCGAAGATCATTTGTATTGGCAGAAGATTTCTGTGCATCCCAAGGCGATCGCCCTTCTTGTTCATCGCTTGGAGAATAACCATCCGACATATGCGGATTCGTATTATCCCCCGTTGAAATAAACAAGTTTCCATTTTTATCAAACTCTAATGAGCCCGCTGAATGACAGCATTCCTCTCGTTGGGTTGGAATTTCTAAAATCACTTTTTCCGAACCAAAATCAATTTCACCATCTTTAAAATCAAACCTGGAAACATGTTGCTTAGATTCGTCACCTACCGGCGAATAGAATAGATAAATCCAGTTATTCGATGCATAGTTAGGATCCAAAGCCAGACCAAGCAAACCATCCTCATGTTCGCTATGCACATTCATGGTTGCGACGACTCTGGTTTCTTTTAATTTGGTTTCATATAATTTTATCGCTCCTCCTCTTTCTACAAACAAAATATCTCCACTTGGCAAATATGTCAATTCCATAGGCTCATCCAGACCTTCATCTAAAACTTCTTTTACAAAACGATTTTCTTCTGGAGCAACCGTTGAAATACTATAGTTCACTGGCTGACCTGGACCAGCAGCATAATCAATTCCACCCCAAATAAGTTTTAAAAAGTTTTCTTCTTCAAAGGCTTCAGAAGTATGTCCCATACCAGTATAAAATGCACGTCCGCCATCAAACTCGTGATACCAAGCCATTGGATGATTTTCACCGTTTGTCCCACCTTCGTAGGTCGTTTCATCTAAATTTAAAAGAACATTAATCGCAGGGTTGATATCTTTATAATTATACCATTCGTCCAGCCGTTTCCAATCAACAGGTAAATGCTTGCAAGAAGCATGCGTATCATCGACTTTTCGTACAACCGCTTCCCGAACATTCGGATCATTGGGGTGACCATTAAAATAAGCCCCACATAGCTTTCCATACCAGGGCCAGTCATATTCCGTATCTGCTGCTGCATGGATTCCAACATAACCACCACCTGCTTGAATAAATCGATTGAATTCCAATTGCTGAGCATCATTGAGCACATCGCCAGTTGTGTTCAACCAAACGATAACATTGTAATTTTTTAATTCTTTTTCTACAAAAACGCTAGCATCTTCTGTGGTATCAACTGTAAAATCATATTGCTTTCCCATTTTAATAATGGCAGTTATACCATCTTCAATAGATTGATGTCTAAAGTTTTCTGTTTTAGAAAAAACAAGCACTTTGATTTCTCGTTTTTGTTCAATAAACATTTTGTAAACGACAAATGCAGCAACAACTAATACCAGCAAAAAAATGAGGAGCCCTTTTAAGAATTTTTTCATAGTCAAATGTGGTTATTCTGGATTAGAGTAATTAAAATACTAAATACTCTAATCAGAAGAGTTAGTGTAAAAGTGTCACTAATATAAGATTAAGGAAATAAAATAAAGAGCAGAACTTGTTAATTTTTAAAACGCAGCTTCTAGCGAAACGGTCATTGATTCTTTGCTTTTAGGATGTACAAATGAAATAGACTCTGCATGTAAAAGCAAGCGTTTTCCTTTTCTTCCATAGAGGTCGTCTCCGACGATCGGGCAATTTAAACCTAAAGAATGAGCAGCGTGTACTCTTAACTGATGGGTTCTTCCCGTAATTGGAAAGAAATGAATTTTGGTTTGTTGATTGGCTCGATGAATTACTTTCCATTTAGTCTGCGCAGACTTCCCATGTTCATAACAAACTAATTGACGTGGTCGATCGTCCAAATCTACTCGCAATGGTAAATTGATAATTCCCTCGTCCTCCGAGATCAAACCATCCAATACAGCAACGTATCTTTTCTTAATGGTCCGTTCTATAAATTGTTTTTGTAAAAGCTTATGAACCTCTAAGGATTTAGCAATTAGGATTAAGCCTGAGGTAGACATATCCAAACGATGTACAATCAAAGGACCTGTAGCTTTTGGATATTTTACGCGCATGCGGGAGGCAACGGAATCGTGAATTGTTTTTCCAGGAACCGATAAAAATTCCGCTGGCTTATTAACTACTACCAGGTGATCATCTTCAAAAACCACAGTGATTTCTTTTCCAATTGCAGGATTCGTCAACATCGGATTTTCATCAACATTAAGACCTTTCAGCATATGCGCTAAGATGGGTTTACATTTCCCATTGCATGCCGGATAAAAATATTGGTGTTTCCGGATTTCTGATTTTGGTGATTGCCCCCACCAAAATTCCGCCATAGCTACCGGTTTCATTTTATGCAAAAAAGCATACTGCAATAATTTAGGTGCAGCGCATTCTCCTGCTCCTGCTGGCGGTGCAATTTCCTGAAAAATATCTGTTAGACTTTTGGTATCCCCTGCTTGATTTAAAAAAGTATATTGATCAAATATTTTTTGCTGCAAAGCTGCTGATTTTGTTTTACGTTCATTTTTTAAAAGCGCAATTTCATCCGAAAAAACAGCTAGTTTTTGATGAGCATCCGCTATTCGATTTTTCCAGGACAGGTTAAGCCGTTTCAGCGCAATGCTCGTATTTTTACTTTCTAAATCCAATCGTTCGCTCAAAGCAAGGTAAGCTTCTGGGGACATATTCTCTTTCGCTTCTGCACGTTGTTGCTTTCTTGCAGCTTTCCCATCTTTCACAGCTTGTTTGTGCGTCTCGATTTCTGTTTTACACAATTCCTTTTCTTTTTCTAAAAACGATTTGCAAGCTAAAAAATCAGGCGCCGCTTCCAATTTAGAAATCTGAGCATTAATCGCATTTAAAACGGTTGAACCTTGTAGAAAAAAACTATCCTTTATCAATAGATCAAAAACGGGTGGTACAAATCCTGGATGATGATTTTCCTCGGCTAGTTTACCTGAAAAAGCAGCCAGGTAACCAAGCTTTCCAGTATCGTCTTGAACAATAAGGACTCCAAACATCTTTCCAATGACCATTCCTTCTTTTTCCGGTTTTAAGCCAAAGTTATGTTCCCAGTCTGTTTGGGTTTCGAGATGTTGCTGAAGTTCTTCTGCTGCTAATATACAGAGTGGATGTGGATCGTAATAAAAAGGAAAATTAAATGTCTCCGGCAGAGAATAGGCATCTATTGATTTTTTGAAAGGAGTAAAACAAGATGCTGTCATATTGGAATTAAAACTTATTATTTTTTAAGAAGTCAAAAATAATAATATTTATCCGTTAACAAGCGATTAAGCCATAAGACTTAATCGTTTGTTAACTAAATCCTGTTTATTTGGTTTTGGATCCTTACTAGCGAAGACTAAACTCCACAGGAATTCTTAATCGCTTGGCACCTTTGTATAGATTGTCCGTCAAATAAATGTTTTTCATTTTATCAACAGCAGACAAAACCAGTCGATCTAAGTCATTTTGTAAAGATTTAAAAACTTTGGTTTCCTTGATTGTTCCATCTTGCAAAAGAACAACTTCTACGATCACTTCTCCTTCAATACCATAACTTTTGAGGTGCTCGGGATAGGTGACATTTAACGTTAGAAAATCTAAAAACTGATTAGTCGCAGATTGGGTGTGATTCAAATAAACTTGCTTAGGAGATAAAAATGGTTTTTCAAGGTTTGAATTAACTGTTTTTTGCTCTATTTCAACGGTGGTCTCTTCTAGATGTACGACAGCATCTTGTGCATTGCAGATGGTGTACGTAAAAAAGAAGATACAGGCAAACATTAATTTAAGTGTCGTTTTCATTTTTCTTGATTTTGGTTTAAAATTATACTGCAAATCAACAGAAAATGAAAGGGCGACAACATACCCATATGGGTAGTTTTATTTATTTAGAAATAATATCGTTTAAAGGCTTCAACAGCTTCGTACTCTGGTAAACCAAGTTTGTCATACGTAATTGCAGTATTACTATTTCGTGCTTCGGAACGCTGCCAGAACTCTCGCGAATCATGTCCAGGGAATAAAGGTCGATCTTTTTGAGATTGATGTTTAAAGATAGCTCGACGCTTTCGCAACAACTCCCCTGGGCTTAATGGAACAGCCATATCAACGTCTTCGATATTCCATTCCTGCCACGCTCCACGATAAAGCCAAACGTAACATTCTTTCATCCATTGCTTTTCTTTTAGGCGATCAATAGCTGCAAAAATCGCCTGCAGACATACTCGATGTGTTCCATGTGGATCAGATAAATCGCCTGCACAATAGATTTGATGAGGAGTAATATATTCCATAAGATCTACAATGATCTGAATATCTTTTTCGCTAAGTGGTTTCTTTTTAACGAGCCCTGTTTCGTAAAAAGGCATATCCAGGAAGTGCATGTTTTGATCTTTGATCCCAACATAACGACATCCCGCTTTAGCTTCTCCCCTACGGATAAGTCCCTTTATTTTTTGAACTTCTGGTGAATCGACTGTTCCAGGTTTTTTATTAGCTATATCGAAGCGTACTTTTTCAAACATCTCTCTGGAGGCCTTGACATTCATTCCAAAACTCTCATCAAACTCGCTTACAAAATCCATAAAGCGAATGACATCGTCATCGAATACTGCAATATTTCCACTCGTTTGATAGGCCACATTTACATCATGACC
>CAYXQH010000519.1:0-4833 GCA_964467425.1 uncultured Saprospiraceae bacterium | reverse complement strand
TTTTTACGGGGGAGGATTTCTTTGATGATGCCCTTTTCATCCTGTTCCATTTCAAAGGCTACTTCATCGCCAACTGCAACGGGGTTGGTAAGCTTTTGTCCATTGAGACGAAACTTTCCAATGATACGACAGGGTACGGTGCTACCATCCTCCAATTCGACATGATACCATAAGCCCGTTGATTTAATTACTTTTCCTTGCTTCAAGTTTTTATAATTTTCATAAAGATAGAACCTTTTAAATAATACAAAATAGAAACCAAGGATTTTGAAATTTAGTTCGGAAAACGAGGAGATAAATTATTTTTTCTTAAACGGGTACATTTAAAGAATGAACTGCAGCAGCCATTTCAATGATAAGATTCGGATCTTTTTCAATTGCGTTTCCTACCACAATAACATCTGCGCCGGCTTTCGCTTTTTCCATGGCTTCCTTCGGAGAGCGAATACCACCACCAACAATAAGCGGAATGCTGATACCACTACTGACGGTATCGATCATAGAAGTGCTCACGGCATTTTTTGCACCACTTCCTGCGTCCATGTAAATTAATCTTAAGCCTAACATCTCTCCTGCAACGGCAGTACAAAGTGCAACATCATCTTTTGGAGATGGAATAGGTTGTGTATTGCTAATGTAAGAAACGGTCGTTTGAACGCCTCCGTCAATCAACATATATCCAGTTGGCATAATTTCCAGCGGGCTCATCTTTAAATAGGGAGCAGCAAGGACATGTTTTCCAATCAATAAATCCGGATTTCTCCCTGAGATTAGGGATAAGAAAAGAATGCCATCCGCTTTATAGCTGAGTTGAAAAGAATTTCCAGGAAAGAGAATCATCGGGATGTTACAAGCCTGCTTTATGGTTTGCAAGCAATGATCGAGCATATTATTAACAATCAAACTACCTCCGATGAAGAAGTAGTCCACTTTAGCTTTTATAGCTAATTCGAGGATTTTATCCATTTGACCAAGCTTCACTTTGTCTGGATCGATGAGAACAACGAATTTTTTTTCGCCATTATCTTTCGCTTGTTGTAAGCTCTGGTGTAGTTTCTGTTCCATAATCAAATCTTGTCAGTGGGTGTCTGGACTGCAAGTTAGGAAAAAAACAACTCTTTAAATAAACTGTTAAGTCCTTTCCTTTACGATTACGGCTTTCATATTATCAGCTTTTGCAATGGCTTTATAGAAATCACGTAGTTCATTGTACTTTTCGGCAGGCAGTTCTACGGCATAAATTTCGAGGACTCGTTTGTATTTAATGGTGCTATTACTTACTTCGATATCCACCTGATATTTTCCAAATTCAGATTCAAGATTAATATTTTTATTGGGGATGCTTTCAACATTATAATCAAGGGGAATAGTAATGGTATAGCTGTCTTCTTCTTTATAAGCTGTCTTGATATTGACAGGGTGAATTCTTTTTTCGACAACTTTAGGCACCTGCTCAAAAGCGTTCAATTTGTTTAAAGGAATAAAAATCCGACGTCCAGCTTTAGACGTATATCTGGGTACGGAGATGTGAAAATCTAAAACAGATCGTGGCGCTTTTTCATCATTTGTAAATTCAAGCTTATCTATAGTAAAAGCAGGAAGGTTTGTTTCCTCCAAAAAATCTTTTTCCAGATCTTCTTTCGAAAGGTTATTGCTAATGTATCGATAGTAATCATGTGAAGGACCAACATATTCCGTTTGTAGTTTAATTAGTGCAGCACCTTCATTGTTAATTTTAATGTTTGCTTCGGTGCTTGTTTTATTTTGGTCTAATGTATAGGCTGGTGTTCTAAGTATTTTGCCCCCTTCTTCAGTAAGGAGTAAGGTCTGTCGATCATCATTGCCAGAGCCAATATAATTGGGTGGGTAATCGGTGCTTGTACATTCCAGCCAGATGTTTTCGGAGGGAACATTAATGATGACGTGATTAGCAAAATTCATCGTTGTAAAATCATCAGTTATTTCAATTTTGTTGGAACGATTACTATAGATCAATGATTGATAAGATTCGATTTCGGCTACAGAGAGCATCGCCTTCATAAAGTTTGAAAGTGCTTTGCAGTCACCGTATTTATTTTTCTCTACATATTGTGCATCAAAAGTTTGATAGCCTCCAATGCCTAATTGGACACTTACATATCGCATATTGTCTTGAAGATACTTATATAAAATAGCGATCTTTTCTTCATCGTTTTCTGCAGTCGCTGTCAACTCTTTTACTTTGGCGATCATTTCAGGACTTAATTGATCACGGTCTTTGTTTAAATCATAAATAAATTGCCCTAATGATGTCCAGCTAGACATATCGCCTGAATACTTTCCGTATTGAAATTTTGTAGGAGCTGTTTTGATGACAGGAAGAATGTCTGCACGGGTAGGCGAATAGGACTCTCTTTTTAAAGCGGGCAAATTATTGGCTTTCCAGGTATAAACCGTTTTGTTATTTTGCTGACTAATCACAGGTTCCAGGTCGGTATTTAGAGCTTTGTGTTGTATGTCCAAGCCAGTAGGAGATGCTACAATGAATTCAAAATGTTCTACAGATTTAGCATAGTCCTGCAAATAACTGGAAGGGTAAAAAAGTAGTCCATTGTATGTTTGAGTATATTCAACTTCTATAGTATAAGGATATTTATTGTGATATAGTTCAATGGACTTAACACGTGAATCTTCATAGATAGAAAAATCTGAAATCGCACTTCGGTCTATGAATTCTTTTCCTTTTATTTTTCGGATAACCTTACCGTTAGAGTCATAAATTCTTGCAGAAAGATTACTGACTTTTCTATCCTTATCATATCGGATATATTGTAAATAGGCGCGGCTTTTATTATTCAAAATCGTGACGGCAAAACGAGTGTACAATTTAGCTGTCTTAGCATTCTCGATATCAAACTTCATATAATCATAACGCATCACTTCGGTTGCATTTTTGATTAACTCCAGCGGAATATTTTCTACTGCATAGGAGTCTGTTTGAGCATTTCCCGTGTTGATAAAACTGAAAAAAGCAGCTATTGTAAAGAAATAGAAAAATCGTTTTTTCATTTGTTGTCGTTTAAATATATTCCTAGCCTTTTTTAAGGACGATTTGCTCTCCGTGTTTTTCAACAATTAAGTCAAAAAAGTTTTTTATAATGGCATATTCTGCCGGCTCGAACCGTACTTTTGACAGGGTTACTTTACTTGTCAATTGCACCTTGTTTCCATTTTGACTAACGTTAAATTGAAAACGACCACTATTTCCTTCCATTTTCATACTGACAGATTCTGGTAATTCATCTACTACGTAGCCGTCTGGAATCGTAAGATTAAGGATGTACTGTTCTTTAGACTTGACAGAGATATCGACGGGGAATGTTCTTTTTTCAGCTTTCAAAGGATTTTCATTGTACCCTGCATTGAGCATGGGCGAAAAGTAAATAAGATCGCCTGACACTTGAGCCGCCTCCGGGAGTTCAATTTCTACCATACACTTTAATGGCTTAGTTACTTTGTCATGATCTTTAAAATCAACAGCCTTAAGAGAAACATCTGGAAAATCCTTTTGCCATTTTTCTTTGATATGTTTATGATCTTCGGACTTGTTTTGATAAAACTTATAGCGTCCATCCATCGCGCAATAGCCTTTAAAACTTTGATTAATAGAACCTGATAAATTACCTGCATCATCAAGAGCGACGGTAGCCATTGTAACTTCATTGTCTGTGGGGACCGGAATATTAATCCATTGAGAGTTTTCTTTGTCAACTAACCAGCCTTTAAAATTTAATGAAGACATTCTCAATAAATTGGGATCTCTATGCGGACTTCCAACATCAAATAAAAATTGTTGGTCTCCTGTCTCAACAAAAGCAATGACATGATTGAATTGGTCAGTCTTTGGATAATACTCCATCATTTTTCCATGAGAACGTGTACTCACCAAAACCGGATAAGTAGTAATTCCCGATTGCCTGCAAATGGCCATGAATATCATGTTAAGCTCTCCACTATCTCCGGTTTTCTTTTCAAATATATCATCTAATGAGTTACAATAAAAACCATATTCGTCATTCCATTTAATGTTTTTGGAAATGAAATTATAAATGATACCTATTTTTTCCATATCATCTTTCGCAGCAGCTAATTCAGGTGCTATGGCTTTCATTATTTTTTTAGAATGCCTCTTTTTGTTGAGTTGATCTCCAAAAGAAGAATCTTCTTCCATGTTTTCTGCTACTTTTTTCCAGGAGGTAGTCATATTCTGTGGCGGGCTGTTTGGAAATTTAACGCTTTGTAATTGAAGCGAAAGTTTAGCATAATAATCCTGCATCGTCGTAATATAATTCTCTGACTTCAGCGCTGGAATATTTTCAAGGTAGTACCGATTTTTTAGAACTAAGGCATCAACACTTCCACCAGCCATGGTCGCGCCTCTCCGTCCAATTGCATTAGGATCGTCAACGCTTTTATACCTTGGCAATGGAATCATTTTAGTGAACTTTTCTTGGGCGGTTTCAGGATCGAGGCCTTGGTTAAAGCTAACGTATTTAAACCACTCGGGTATATGCGTTCTGAACTCACTTAGGCGTGTTGGAATATCTGTTTGGAAATACCAGTCTGTGAGATAGTAAATCTGATCTGATTTCTTTCTATATCTATATTCAATAATACAGCCTTCTTCTAATCCTGGTGCTGCAAATTTTCGAACAGACCAATAGTCATTATATTTTTCATCAAAAATATCTTTCTTTGATACTGCTAGCTTTTTACCATTAGGTAAAATTACCTGGGCTTTTAATCCGGATATTTTCTCACTTTTTAAATGAGAATAATAAGGGATACTAATGT
>CAYXQH010000518.1:0-4846 GCA_964467425.1 uncultured Saprospiraceae bacterium | reverse complement strand
TATAATGTGAAAAAATTGATTCGTGTTGGAACCTGTGGAGCGATCAAAACTGATTTGAAGGTTGGGCAAGTTATTCTAGCAATGAGTGCATCAGGAGATTCTGGTGCGAATATGGGCTATTTTAATGGAATGCAATATGCTGCTACTGCGGATTTTGATTTACTTATGAAAGCTTACGAAGTAGCAAGAAAACTAGGTATTGATACTTATCAAGGCGGAATTTTTAGTACAGATACTTTTTACGATGATAACCCAACACGCTGGGATATTTGGGAGCAGCATGGTATTCTTGGTGTTGAAATGGAATCCCAGATTTTATTTACACTTGCTAAAAGGTTAGGTGTGAAAGCACTTTCTATTCTCACCGTTAGTGATAATATTCGGACAGGAGCAGCAGCAAGTTCTAAAGAACGAGAACAGTCTTATATGGATATGATGAAAATTGCTTTTGAATTGGAATCAGTTTAGCTATTTTTTCTTGTATTTGGTCAGAACCATTAATCTATGCTTTTGCCCATTTTCTAAATGAAGCTCAAAAGAAGACCGCTTGCTGAATGGTCTGTTATTAGGAAGTATTTTGAATGATCCATCAATTTCAATAGCTTCTCCTTCTGATACCACCTTTGGTTTAAATCCAAACATAACGCAAGTTCCACCCATATTTTTTACCCGATCAAAGTATAGTTTTTCTTTAAAAAGGCTTTTTATTTTTAAACGTGTTCTATATTTTCCCGCTGGCAAAGAGTCAATATTTATGTGTAAATAACTCATGTTTCTTGCCAAATCCTGCGAGATTTCAATATCAGATTTTTTTAACCTAAAATCACCATAGGTGTATTCAATAAATTGAAAATTAGAAGCATTCGTACTGTTTTCAGAATCTGAAACATTTGAACTGCAAACAGCAATTAATGATATAAAGATTAGACTTCGAAACATGATCTAAATTAAATAAAACTATTCGTTATTTAAGCAATTTGATAAATTAAAAAAGCCCCGATTCTCTTATCAAGAACCGAGGCTTTTCTTTTAAATATTGTTGATTACTGCTTAATCACACGTCGTACTTTTGTTCCTTTAGCAGTAGTAAAAGAGACAAAGTAAATACCTTTACTCAGTTCGCTTAATCCTTCAATGGAAATATTTTGCTCTCCACTTCCTAGATTGTAAACGTTTTGAGAAATAAGCTGCCCGGTAGCATTGTAAACATTTATGTTCAACTCCGTATTCTCTGACAGTGTAAACTGTGTTTGTATATTTTCCTCGAAAGGATTCGGATAAAGGCTGATACCATCCACTCCATTGTTAATTTCTCCAACACTAATGATACATTGAGTAGAGAAATTAAAACTATTCGTCCAGCCACTTTGATTATTCGAACAAATCGTACGTACCTGATACTCATAGTCAGAACAATCAGTCAATCCTGAAATGTCAACAGTTGTTGTTGCAACCGCTTGAGTTGCCCAGGCTGCAGAGGCTAGTAAGCGATAACGCATCTCATAAGAATCTGCATTCGTTGCTGCATCCCAAAGAAGCGTTGCTGCATCCGTAGTCACATTCATCGTGTCAAGATTTAAAGGACTTGGACAAGCACAAAGAGTAGTAAATTGTTCGATTGTTGAAAACTCACTCGTTAATGAATCAAAGCATACAGAAGCAACTCTGAAATCATAATCAGTACAGTCGGTCAATCCTGTAAGATTTAAGAACTCTACTGTAGAACTTTCTTCAGTCCAAGTTGCACTGCTGGTTTCTTTATAATTAACTAAATAGGAAGTTGCGTTTGCAACAGACCCCCAGTTTAAGGTTGCTGATGTTTCCGTGATAGAACTCGCTGTTAAGAAACTCGGGACCACATCACAAGTCGGTGTCCCTTCCTCAATCGTAATACAATAATCTTCTGTTTCACCGAAATCGAACATTTCGCAACTGGTTATTGTAGCATTCCATTTCATAGAAACTCTCAAACGTGTAAAGCCAGACATTGCATCACTTGGGACGGTAATAGTACCCATGACTACTTCGTTAGATGTTCCTTCTGAGTCAAAGGCCAACTCCGTTATTTCATCAAAAGCACCATCTTGATTATAGTCAATCCAGATTTTCCAATATTCAGGGAAAGCCTGACCAGGGAAAGTCGGGGTTAAAGTAACATCATAAGTTCCAAAAGTTTCTAAAGTAGTTGTAATTCCAGAACCAGTAAAATCCGTATATCCGGCATCTGGTATTTCCGGTGTTGAGTTGGAAAGGGTATGAATCATAACTGCACCAATATGTTCTTCATCAAATGTTCCACCTCCACTTGCGCAATAGCTTAAATCAACACAAGCACCACATCCAAATGTAGTAAACGTTTGACTATCGGTGAAATCAGTCATTTCATTAGCACAGACGGTTTGAACTTGCACTTCATAATTAGTACAAATATCAAGACCAGTGATATCAAAATTTAAATCAGTGGTATTAACAGTTATCCAGCCTGCTGTACCAATCTCTCGGTATCGTAAGTTGTAACTCATCGCTGCAAAGACAGAAGACCAGGAGGCTAATGCTGAAGTAGAATCAACATCGCTAACCATAAATTCGGCGGGTGCTTCACAACAACCATCTGTTTGAAAAATAAAGCTATTAGAATATCCACTCACTGTATCTGTACAAGTCGCTTCTATTTGAACTTCATATTCTGTACAAGCTGTTAAACCGGTTAGGGTAAAAGGCGCAACTACATTTGAAAGAGTATCTGTCCAATCTGTAGCTCCAACTTCCCGGAATCGGAGTGTGCTACTTTGACCATCCGGAGGACTAGTCCAATTAATAGTTCCTTCTACATCTACTACATCTGAAATATTTATTCCGGCTGGCGGAGGACATGGTCCACAATTCGCCATAATTAATTCAAGGCTATTGAAAGCATTGATTCTACCATAGGCAACATCTCCGTCAAGATTTCCAACCATTTCTGAACCCTCATATAGATAATCTCTGATTTGCTCGGCTGCTTCCATAGGATCTGCTAAAGCCAATGTTGCTATATTACTACAAGGAGCAGAATACATCAACGCAATTACCCCTGCAGTAGTGGGAGAGGCAAAAGATGTTCCCGAAGTCGTGGTATAACCTCCTCCAATCGCTGTTGTAAATATATCAGCTCCAGGAGCTCCGACATCAATATTAATTGGTCCAAAACCTGAGAAAGTACGATTGTCCTCATCATTTGTAGCTGTTACGGCGACCATAAATTCTGAAGGACATGCAGTTGGTAAATCCCCAACAACATCAACATTGTCATTGCCATTAGTCGTTGCTCCACAACTTAATATACCAGCAACACCAAGAGAATCGTAAAAGGCACACCAAAGAGGGGCACTATCTGGATCTCCACCATCAATACCCCATGAAGAATTCGTTGCAACAACGAATGCACCTCTCTCACCACCTGTCTCATTATAAAGTTGGCGCATATCCAGTGCATAGGAGTAAAATTCAATAACATTGGATTCTTGTTGTATACTACTGGTAATGCAATTCATGATTTTTACATCCCAGTTTACACCAGTTCCCTGATTGGTATTATTTCCTACACCTCCAATCATACCCGCTACACTTACACCATGCCCACCTCCTTCAACATTGTTATTATTGCCACCAAAATTCCAACCGTTGACATCGTCTACATAACCATTTCCATCATTATCAATTCCGTCGCCAGCAATTTCTTCTAAGTTGACCCAGTTGTTTGCAATTAAATCTGGATGATCTAAATCTCCTCCTGTGTCATAAACTGCAACAACAATTACATCACCATTAGCAGTCAGTCCGCCAGTCGTAATATCCCAGGCTAAATCCATATCAATATCGGCATCATCAGTTCCTCCAGTTTGGCCTGTATTAATCCATTGCCATTGATCGTTTAAAAAAGGATCATCCGGAATCGTTTCTCTACTCGTTAAAATATGATTGACCTGAACAACCTCAACGCTTGGGTGTCTAAAGATGAAATCTCGAAATTCATACTCATTAACAGCTCCAATGTCAAAATGAACTTGATATACATTCATTTGCTTTGATATCAGCCTACCTACTCGAGCAGAAGAATTAACACCATTGAAAACTCTAATGTCTTTTTGAAAAGTTTTAATATCTGTATGTGGTTTCAAACGAACCAATGCTTCATCTAAAACATGAGTAAGTTCTTGGGCCTGTAAAGAAGAAGTAAATAGAAAAGAAAATAGAGCAATACACCCTAAGGAAAGTAAATTTTTTCGCATTGATAGTGAGTTTTAAAGATTACAATTACAATTGTTAGCAAAATAAAGCTTTTATTTAATTTGAGGGGAATAAGCATCCCTTCATGTCCTATTTTATACAAAAACGTGCCTGAAAAAAGCGACTACGTCTTGCGCTATACAGAAATCCATCTATTGTCTTGGTTCAATCAAATCCCATAGGTTTCCGTACAGATCTGCAAAAACGAGCACTTTTCCCCATTCCTCTTCGACAGGCTTTCTGACAATGGTGATTTCTTGGGCTAAAAGGTTCTTATAATCACGATCCAAATCATCTGTATGAAGGAAAAGGAAGACCCGACCTCCTGTTTGATTACCAATACTGGCTGCTTCTTTATCATTTTTAGCCCTGGCTAATAAAATACCACATTCTTTGGAACCTGGTGGAGCAATTCTGACCCATCGTTTTACCGCACTTAAGGGAGTGTCCTCTAATAATTGGAAATGAAGTTTTTGGGTATAAAAAGCAATGGCTTCATCGTAGTCCTTTACAACTAACGCAAAATGTGCAATTCTTTGTTTCAAATTACTTGTTTTTAATAAGGTTAAGAATATAA
>CAYXQH010000517.1:0-4847 GCA_964467425.1 uncultured Saprospiraceae bacterium | reverse complement strand
GAATCATGTGTAGTCTCGAATGTATTGTCCCTTTAAATTTTTCAAAATCAAGAGAGCCTTCAATGACTGCAACACTTCCAATATGCATGGGACTAGTAGGACTTTCTATGTATAAAAAAGTCGCATCCATTCCCGAAATGGGTTTTACGTCTGGATTGTTATTAAATTGTTTTAAAATATTATCAAGCACGTCTGAGGAATTTTGATTGACGTGAAAGATACTAAATAAAGCGCAAAATAGGAGCTATCCTGAATTTTTGAGACAAGAAATATTTAATTAATTTTTTCACTCCTATTTAAGAGAAATAACCGGTGTTCGGTATTAGTAATTCGGTTCCTTCGAATACCGTTTTTTAAACAGTCTTACATAATCAATGATATTTAGTAAAACTCATTAGGGAGTTCGAGATGACTCCTGTTTATTCCTGTCTAAAAAAGTATGACCTTTCCTATTCCAGAGGTTGAATTAAATTCGATTTTTATAAAATAAACACCCTCTCTAATTGCTTGGGTATCTATAAGAGAACTTTGAAGAATGCCGCTTTTTATCAGTTGGCCACTGATATTTCTAATCTCGAATCTAGCGTTCTGTTCAATGGCTTCTTGCCAGTCTATATGGATTTGATCGCTTGCAGGATTAGGGAATATTTTAATTTCTTTAGGCTTAGATGGATCATGAATATTTGTTGGTGTGGAAACCTGTGTATAAGTCACGGTTTCACAGCCATTATTATCCATTCCATATTCGATGAAAATAGTATCCTGGCTAATGATTTGTCCCATGAAAAAATCGCCGATGTTTAATAAGGTATCAGTGTTAAAAACTGTTTGGAAAGCATCGATATGATTAAAGACTAAGTGACAGCCTGTCAAATTATTAAAAGTGGTGTCAATGATAATCGTATCCGTTTGAATTAAAATGTTTTCAAAATAATCTCCTTCACACCATTCAAAATGCTCGCTATCAGTGCTCATAGGTTTTCTGATAATTCTTCGAACATTATCTGTCAAAATGGGATCGTTTGCATCAAAGAATATGGCAGCATGATTATCAATAGTAGTTAATACCGGCAATTCAGGATTTGGTTGAATGAAAAACTGAACAAAGCCTTGAGATGCTAAAACATTCGTTGAGCTATCTGGCAAGAGAATGTTTTCAAAAGTAAAAGAAAGCTCCCGGTCAAAACTTAAATCCCAGACAAATGGGTGGCTTGCAGCACCAATTTTGAGTGTTGTTAAATCTAAATAGGAAGAAATTTGATCCTCAATCACAACTGTGAATGCAGTGTCGTTTCCAGTGTTTTGGAAATGAATGGTATATTCTAATTCCCAATCGTTATCAATGTAAGTATCGAATTGACCTTTTGGGAAAGCTTCTTTTAAATTTGGATCGTAACTTCCTGTAAGTGTTCTGCAATAGGTTTCTGAAAATGGATTGCCATCATTATTTGGGAAATCATTGATTAAATTTTGCATGTTTTCTCCAGTTAGGTCTTGACAATTATTAATCATAGCTGTTGCAATGTTTACTAAAGGATGTTCATCATCTTGATCTGCTTCTATTCTGAAAGCATCTTGATTACTAGCTATTTTAACTTCTTTAATTTCATCCGTTTCTAGTTGGAACGTATCGACGATTAAAAGCATAACAATATCATCGTTGACAATATATTCAACCCGAAATTGCCGCTCTTCTGCCATGTCTCCCGCCCCAATGTTTTGAAGTTTGAAAATAATACTGTCATTATCACAAATCGCAGAAGCTTTAATGGTAGATCCATCCCATAAACTATCGAGCGGAATACAGATTTCATCTGGTGTAATATAACCATCGAAGCAAGCTAAATCTCCGACTTCTGAGGCTTGACAATCTGGAGTCACAAAAATATTTACCTGTGCACAATCAAGAATGTCAATGTCGCCGAGGTCAAAAATGTATGAGCTATCAGTCATGATAGACCAGGGAATACTTGTCGAATCTAAAAGCATCCAATCATCTAATTGAATTTCTAGTTGTGCATCATCGGCAGGAACAGTACCATAATTACAATAGCTGTAAGTAACCATTCCTGGAATACAAGGTCTTAAACGTGTGCTGTTGATATCAAGACCAAGCAGTGGACATTCTTGTTCGAGGATTATCGGAAAGTCAATATTGTAAACGACAGAGGTGTCAAGAACTGTGATCAAAGTATCTTCCACACAAGTTCCCCAATAATTACTTGGACGTAAAACATTTACAATATATTCACCAGAGTCAGGAAGGTAACCAGAGTAATTACCAAATGGACTGGTGCTAGCAAGGTAAGTTTGATCACCTTTTTCAAACTGGACAATCCATCCGTAGAGTGTAGTGTCTTGAGTAGTTTCAAATACACAATTTTCGTCATAGTCTAGAAAAACTTTTCCTTCGGTTAAAAACCCATCGGCTAGTTGATTGGAGCGCCATAAAAGCCCATCCCAGGGATATTGAAAAATAAAATCTTCAGCTCCAATTCCATCGAGGTTTGCCGTATGAATTATAGCACCATAAGTTGATCCAGATTCGAATTCAATAGGTGAATAGTCGAAAATATTTGATTGTTGTCGTAACCAACCTGAGTTGTAAAGTATATCTTTTTTACCATCGCCATCAAGATCTAAAACATCTAGTATGGGCAGAAATGAGTCATCAAACAAAAGGTGTTGAGTGAAATTTCCATTTTCATTATGATAAAGAAAAATCTCATTGCTTACTCCAAAGTCTCTTTTTTGAACAACCAGATCATCATCTCCGTCATTGTCAATGTCAACCAGCTTATCTGCAAAAAATTCAGTAGAATCACTAAGTAGGACCGTTGTTCCAGTATTTAGTGATTCACGGATAAATACTGCATTTCGATCATCGACATCTGTATAGTATAAGTCACCAAAATCATTGCCATCAAAATTAGCAATACTGATCAATCTTCCTCCTTCAACTATAAAGTGTGTATCGGCAAAATTAAGTCCGCCTTGATTTTCAATCCAATGTATAGCATACGGTGACCAGTAGTCATTGTAAACTATATCCAGGTCACCGTCCGCATCCATATCTCCAAGATGAGGATTTTCGTAAAAGGCACCTGAAGTGAGCACCAAAGTTTTTGGACCAAAAGTTGGACTGTTGTCTAGCTTTTCGTAAAAATATAATTCAGCAGTGGTGTTGTCTCTCCAGCTTATTACAATGTCTAAATCTCCATCGCCGTCTAAATCCCCCAGCTCAAAGAATCTAATGTCGTGATCTTGAAATAGTGGAATAGGCGTTGAGAAATCTCCATTTACACCCAGGTTTTCCTGCCAGTAAATATCACCTTCTTTTCCAGCCAGATAAATTAAATCTTCGTCACCATCTTCATCCATATCGATGTTGAATAGTTGAAAGTCACCATTCTTGTTGTCAGAGACCTGAATTGGATTACTAAACGTATCTCCATTTCCTTCGTTTGTTATCGCAAATACGCCTAACGTCAAGTGGGAATAACGTCCATGGTAGAGAAAACAATCAAGATCGCCATCTCCCTCCATATCTGCAACGATACCTTTTGCTGGTGTCTGTCTAATATCATAACCCCCATTCAATACTTGTTCAAAGGTGCCGTTACCGTCTATGTTTCTTGCCCAAACAAATAGACCCACATCAACTCCACAACGTACTATATCCATGTCTCCATCCTGATCCATGTCGACAGCTTTATATTCGGTGGCATAGTGTAAGCCCAGACTATTGTCTAAATTCACAGGATTAGAAAAACTAATATTGGCTTCTTGATAGTAAATTTTTCCTCCTTCTTTCTGATAAAAAATATCCGGTAAACCATCAGAGTTAAAGTCTGCAATTTCTATATCAAAGCTACAACCAGAATTGTCTATATAATCTGCGCAGTTAGTTTGATATTCGATTAAAATTCGTTCACTAAAATTTCCAAGGCCATCTTCGTTTTCATACCAAAAAAGGGAGCGGTAAAAATCAGTATTATCTTTCTCTCGAGCAGCAGCAATAATATCTAAATCGCCATCAAGGTCAAGGTCCGCCAGTTCAATGTCCACATAAATAAACTGAAAGAATTCAAAACTGTCTATTAAGTTATTGTCAGAAAACGAAGCGCTTGTTCCCTGATTAATTATGTTGGAAAGTTTATTATCAGTTGCAACAATTAAATCTTCATAGCCATCGCCATTGATATCTCCGGCAAGCATTTTATGATAAGCATCTACAAAACTTAATGAGGTCTTTGTAAAAATAGGACTACCGGAACTCCCTTCGTTTTTATAATGATAACTTAAAGTAGGATAATCACCATTGCCTCTTCCTCGACTAGTTATAATATCAACCCATCCATCATTGTCGAAATCTCTTGCAACAACTTGGTTAATTCCAGGTGCATTATTGTTCGTGTCAAGCGCATGTGGAATCCATTGACCGTCCACATTTTCATACCATACTAAAAACCGGTTATTCGGATCATTAACGTTTGTTTGAGACCCCATGACTACATCCAAATCTCCGTCGTTGTCAAAATCCGCAACATCGAAATCTCCATAAAAAGCACTTTCTGTTAAAAAATTAATCGGGCCAAATTGAGCTTTTACAGCCTTAGGGAAAGATAGGATACTTAAAATCAGAAGGAATATATAAGCCGATATATGTATATGTTTTGCAATTCGTTTCATGTTCTTATGCTTTAGCGATGAATAATCCTTATCACCAATTAACTGATAATACAAAAGTTCAAATTTTATATGGAGTAAAAAAGAACAGAAATTTATGATTCTAAAGGTGTTTTTATATCTAAATATTTGATTTATAGTATATTGTGAGAATAAAA
>CAYXQH010000516.1:0-4866 GCA_964467425.1 uncultured Saprospiraceae bacterium | reverse complement strand
AATAATTTAATATTGACCGTAAAGCTATGCACCCCAAATCATGATTGGATATTCGTAACTTCCGCCTACTTCGGATGTTTCCAGGGTTTTCGATAATCTCTGCAGAGTAGTTTATTTGCTGCTTTTGCCTTGACAAATTTCTTTTTAACCGGATCGTAGATGAGCACCTTCCCATCTAAGTCTAAGGACAAATTAGCCGCGATACAACTAACCGTAGAAATATGCCCTTCTTCAATATCTGCTACGGGTCGTTTCCCTCCATCGATTGCTGCTAAGAAATCAATCATATGTCTTCGGGTCGCGGAGGCGCAATGCAAATCAATATCTTTTTCCGAAACATCCTCAGGAAATTTCTCTTTTTCATAAAGCGTATCTCCTCTGATGGTCTCGCCCTTCCCTTTCGGGATAAACTCATACTTATAAACATCTGCCTTAAGCGTTCCTTTTTCACCGTAAATAATCAGCGACCAGGGATAGTCTTTATCTGCAGAACGTCCCCAGGTTCGGTGCTGCCAAACACAATTCATTCCATCAAATTCGAAAATTGCTGTTTGGGAATCTGTAATATTCGGACTTCCAGACTGCTGTACAAAAGTCCCCCCTGTCGAACGAACACGACGAGGATAACCTAGCTTCAACATCCACCGAACAGTATCCAACATATGCACACACATATCTCCAACTATGCCATTGCTGTACTCCATAAATTTTCTCCAACGACGATGTGGCAATCCATCAAAGGGTCGCATCGGTGCAGGGCCTGTCCACATTTCATAATCAAAGTGATCCGGCACTTGCTGCACTTCATAGCGCTCAGTTCCACGCATTCCATAATAACAGCAGATCTCTACATGCCCAATTTTACCAAGAAGACCAGCTTCAATAATTTTATTTTTCGCTTCTATTAAATGTGGTGTACTTCTACGTTGTGTTCCGACCTGAACAACTTTATTATATTTCCTAGCTGCACTTAACATCGCCTCGCTTTCCATAATATCTACACTCGTTGGTTTTTGAACATAAACATGTGCCCCAGCTTTTAAGGCAGCAATGGTTTGCAAGGCATGCCAGTGATCAGGCGTGCCGATAATAACAATATCCAATGCTTCATTTGCCAATAGCTTTCGGTAATCTTTATACTTACGCGGGGTCTTTCTTGATTTTTGTCTCTCGCTTATTACTTTCGCCGCTTCATCGAGATGAATAGTATCCACATCGCATATAGCCGTTACTTCTACATTAGCTACCTGAATTAAACGATACACATCATTTTTCCCATACCAACCTACACCAATCACTCCGACTTTTCTAGCTTTTCCAGATAGAACAACGTCAAGTCCGTCCAAACCAAGCATAGAAACAGCTAGGGAAGCAGATGCGCTGTATAAAAATTGACGACGATTGATATTAAAGTGATCCATGTTTTTGAATTTTCTAAATTAATTTCAGAAAGGAAAGAAAGATAGAAGGTAATGATATTTTTAGAAATCCCAAAAACGGCACAAGGAAGGTAAATCAGAAGGGCTAAAAAAAGTAAAAACCAACAAACGTTATTGCTGGCTTTTACATGAAAAGGGTTGTTGTATTTTTTTTAAAAACTATTCTATTACTATTTCTGCTCGGCGTGCATCTGAGATTATAAAATAACCGATTGCTCCGCCTTCGATATTCGTTCGAACATTAGCAGGTGGGGCATCAAAAGGGCTTCCTCTGTATATTTCATTTTCAATATCCTGGAGGAATTCGGCGGTCTCTAAACCAATTGAGAAAAGCTCGACTACAGCCGTATCTCCTAATTCAAAATAGCGATCGTCTTCACTCAATAAAACACCATCTATATATTGGCCATCCGCAAAAGCATCATCCGCATAACCACCATTGGTAATAGAATCTGCAGCCAAGGTACCTTTCAAATAATCTACACCAAAGTAGGCATCTCCCTCTCCTGGAATTTCCTGAAACGAAAAAACTGTTTCATGCAATACTACACTGTCTCTAATTTCTGTTTCAAAGTAATCCAGGTTTTCAATCTCTGGACAGGCACGCATCACATGAGTAGAGGTGTACTCTTTCCCATCATATGTAACGACTAGTTTATAGGTATCACCTACCTGAGGAATCCAGGTATCTGGTAAAAAATAAAATCCAGTTTCTTTTTCATCAAGATCATACGTGGTAGAATTATCCTGCAAAGTAACTGCAGCACCACCTACCATTTCCGGAGTAAAGCCGCCGAGGTAATTGACTGTTTGGCTAATAGAAACAAATTGAGCTTCATCTAGCGAATTAATCCATCCGGTAATCACTAGTTTTTTATTTTCATCAACATTATAATCCAATTCAATTCTTTCCTTAAAACAACTGCTAAAGGTTGTTATGATGAGCGCTATAAAAATGATTGATTTATTCATGATATACTCTTTTTATTTTTTTGATATATTTTTTAAAATTTCACATTATAAGTGAATGAAGGCACGATAGAGAAGACAGAAGATTTTTCTGCATACGTCAAATTCGGATTAAAATCTTCTTGTTTAAAATCAATACTAAACGCATTTTTCCGATTGTAAACATTGTAAATACTTAAGACCCATTCCGATTGCAATCTTCGATTTTTATTTTTCTTTGGTGTAAACGTAGCAGATAAATCCATCCGATGATAATCAGGAAGTCTTGTTCCGTTTCGTTCTGCATAAACAGGCACACTTACTCCTTGAAAAATATATCGCCCTGTTGGAAAAGTTACCGCGCTACCTGTTGTGTAGACAAATGTTCCACCTAAAGAAAGTCGATCGGTTAAGTCATAAGAAGCAACAATTGAAATATCGTGTGGCTTATCGTATTTTGCATTATACCAATCTCCGCTATTTATTGTAGGAATCTTTTTTTCCGCTTTAGAATAGGTATAACCGACCCATCCCGTCAAACGACCTTTGTTTTTCTTTGCCATTAATTCGATCCCATAAGCTCGACCTTCACCGACTCGAAGTTCTGCATCAAGATTCGTATTCAATAACAACTGAGCATGATCTTTAAAATCCACTGAATTGCTAAATTGTTTATAGTATACTTCCGCAGAAAGCTCAATCGTATTATCACGTAGATTTTTAAAATACCCAACCGAATACTGATCTGCCAATTGAGGTTTTACAAGTTCATTACTCAAAAACCAAATATCAAAAGGTGTTGCAGAATTACCATTAGATGCTTGCTGGATATATTGCACCATTCTATTATAACTCGCTTTCAGTGAAGTAGACTGATTAATTTTATATCGCGCAGAAACTCTAGGCTCTAAATTCCAGTAAGAATTAAAGATGCCTTTTATATGATTGATGGTGTCTGTAATTTCGTAGTTTTCATCTTGCGTATAAACCTCTTGAGGACCAACATTATGCAAAGCCGAAACTCTAAGCCCGTATTCTACTTTTAGTTTTTTATTAATGGTTTGTTCATTATTGATATAAAAAGCCGATTCATAAGCTGTCTTCTTTTCAATCTTATATTCTGTTAAAAGCTCATCACTTTCAAACGATTGAATATCTCCAGGATGCACAACATGCTGGATACTATGCACTCCAAACTTCAGGGTATTCGAAGGGTTGAGGAAAGCTCCAAAATCGGCTTTTAAACTATGTTCTTTTAAGGTAGACTTCCAGTTGAACCGTGAAATCTCTTCTTCAAAATCAAGGAAATAATCATAATTACTATAGTAATAAGTCAAATTTGAAAACAGCTTTGGAGAGAACAAATGATTCACACGTACTGTTCCCGTTTTATTCCCCCAAGTTACTTTGAGACCTTCCTGAGCAGAATTAAAAACATCTCTACCGAAATATCCAGAACCAAAAAGACGCGTTTTTTCATTCAATCGATAATTAGTCTTCGCATTTAAATCATAGAAATAAAAATCGTCCTGACTCTCTCGGTTTTTGGCAATTTTCAAATAAGCGTTGGCGAGTACATCGAGATAAGATCTTCGACCAGCCAGCATAAAAGATCCTTTCTGAGAAATAGGCGCCTCGATAGCCAAACGACTCATAATCGTACCGATTCCTCCGGTAGCTGCAAACCTTTTAGAATTACCTTCCTTCATTCGAATATCCAAAACAGAAGACAAACGCCCACCATAAATTGCGGGGATAGCTCCGGCATAGAGTTGCATATCTTTGATCGCGTCAGGATTAAAAGAAGAGAAAAATCCTAATAGGTGAGAAGCATTATAAATTGGTGCCTCATCCAGTAAAACCAGATTTTGATCTGCATTTCCTCCTCGAACATAGAAGCCTGAACCGCCCTCTCCTACTGCTTTTACCTGCGGAAGCAATTGGATGTATTTAATAACATCCACCTCTCCTAAGAGCGCAGGTAATTTTTTAACGGCTTCAATTTTGACGTCTACTTTCCCCATTCTTGTGGACTCCACATTTTGATCTTCCATTTCGCGATCTGCTTTTACAACAATTTCGCCAAGGACTTTTGCATTGGTAGAAAGCTCTATATTTTGAGTTACATCTTGATTTAAGTCAACCGTAATTTTTTGATCAGAAAAACCGACATAGGAAAAAAGAATTTCATAGGTTCCTGCTTCCAATGTAAGAGAATAAAAACCGTAAGCATTACTTACCGTTCCTGTTCCGGTAGCTGGGACAAATACGGTAACACTCATTAGATCTTCACCAGAGCTGGCATCTGTAAGCTGTCCACTCAAAGTGAATTTTTGATTTTGCCCATAACTTGTAAGGCTCAAGAAGCAAAAAAATAACAGGTTGAAAATTATTTTGTATTTCATTTTTTCGTTTTTTTAGTACTAGTTAAAAAATTTCATAGCATTCCCATTTGCATTCTGTACAGAACACATCAGGA
>CAYXQH010000515.1:0-4875 GCA_964467425.1 uncultured Saprospiraceae bacterium | reverse complement strand
CAGAGTATGATGATTTGTTTAGAGAACTCAGTTTGAAAATTTATGCCAATGATTTAATCTCTTGGTTACCTTTTTCAGGATTTTCTCCTTTTCGCAGTTTCCGAGATCTTGATGCTACCTCTGCTATTCAACTATTTAATCTGCCCATGAGTTCAGAAATTGGACTTACTTTAATTGTGAAAATTTAAAATAGCTAGTTATGAAAACGAATAAATTTTTATTGCTGTTGACCTTGTGTTTAATGAGTTATACTACAGGTAAGTCTCCAGCAGAACGACTAGGATTAGTTGAAAAAATATATACTCAAACGGATCGATCCCTTTATTTTCCTGGAGAAACAATTTGGTTTAAAGCCTATGTGGTAGATGGAGAAAATAAAGTTACAACCCTGAGTGAAGTTGGATATGCTGAACTAATTTCTCCGCGTGGCAATGTGATAGAACGGGCAGATCTTGCGATTGAAGAAGGCTATACTTATTACCAATTTACCTTGAAGGATAATGCACCTGGAGGTCGATATACCTTGAAAGTTTATACGCGATGGATGCAAGAACAAGGAGAAGAATTTATTTTTTCTAAAGAGTTGATTGTTCAAAATGTGGTGACTCCGAATATTTTGTTGACCCTCGATTTAAAGAAAACGGCGTATGGTGCTGGACAGACTTTTGAGGCAGATTTTACCGCACATGATTTAGAAAATAACCCCTTGACTAATACCGAAATATCCTATCGTACGGTGATCGAAGGCAAGACGGTGGACAACCAAAAAATGCAGACCGATCAAGCAGGTAAAGCATTGATTACCGGAACTTTACCGGGGGAATTGAACAGTAAGGATGCTTTGTTATTAGTGAACATAAACTATAGAAATCAGATGGAATCTATTAGTCGAAGTATTCCAATAATAATGGATAATACCGACTTGCAGTTCTTGCCAGAAGGAGGACAAGCCTTAGTGGGACAGACAGCCAATTTTGCGTTTCGTGCTGTTAATGAATTCGGGAAGCCCGTGGATGTAAGTGGAATTATTATCGATGAAAAAGAAAATGAAATAACGACGTTTACCAGTGCTCATGATGGAATGGGAACCGTAAATTTTATTCCCGAAAGTGGCCGAACATACAATGCAAAAATTACAAAACCTTATGAATCGACAAAGACTTATCCATTAAAGGGAGTAACAAACGAAGGAGTCCATCTCTATTATTCAAGTAAAAAACAATCTTTCGATATTCGGGTCAATACCGAAAAGGAGGTTCGTATGGCGGTTGTTAAAAACGGTGTTGAAATTTTTCAAAAAAACCTCAACTTAGAAAAAGGAAGTAATAATATAGATCTTCCGATTTCGGAATTTTCAATGGGAATTCACAAGGTGGTCATTAAAAATAATTATAATGTAAGTCTGGCAGAACGATTAATTTTTCTTCATCCCGATCGACATTTAAATATTGAAATTGAAACAGATAAGGAGCGTTACCAAAATCGTGAAAAAATGTCCATTAGGTTAAGAACGACTGATTCTGAAAACAAACCCGTACCTGCCAATCTTTCGGTCGGAATTACGGATGAAAAAATAAACAATGTGGCCGATGACAAGCAAGGAAATATCCTAGCTAATTTATTGTTGACGAGTGAACTGAATGGAAAGATCCACGAACCTAATTATTATTTTGATAAGAACGAAAAGGAAGGAATAGCGCATCTGGATTTACTCATGCTTACCCACGGTTGGCGGTCTTATCTTAAAAATCCAATACTAAATTTGGAATATACCTTGGTACCACCCGAACGCGCTGACTGGCAAACAGGCACGGTTACCGATAGAGCTGGAAAAGGAGTGGCTGCAAAGATTTTGTTAGTTGATAATCGTAGAAACGAGGTGATCCGAATGACCACGGACGAAAGAGGAGCATTTCGTTTTTTGTTAGCTGAAAAAAACCATTATGGCGTCATTGCTTATCGGGATAATAACCAATCTGTCAAAATAAAATTAAATACCAATAGTAGGAACAATGTCAGGAATAGAAATTTTGCAAAAAATGCTGCGAATTTGAAAAAAGTGGATGCCAATGAATTGAAAATGCCTGTTCCAGAGATGATTGAAGAAGAAGGGGGTGTATTCGAGCTAGCGATGGCTGGCGCAGTATCCAATCTTGACGAGGTGGTGGTAAAGGCTAATAGCATTTCAGGTAAAAATGCATCTGCTGGATTAGTAGCGGTGGTAAATGCGGAAGATTTAATGTCTGTCGATCCCACTGGATTATTGTCAAGTAAAGTAGCTGGAGTGATGGTAGACGAAAGTTCTGGTCGTCCGGGTGGAAGCGAACGAATTAGTATTCGTGGAACGAATTCGATCAATGGTAGTGAACCTCTTTTTGTCATAGATGGGATCGTTGTTAAAAGTCCTGATGGAAAAAATAATGTACTTGATAACTTGAACCCGGAAGAAATTGAAAGTGTTTCTGTGGTTAAAGGCTTGGCTGCTTCTGCTATGTACGGTAGTCAAGGAGCCAACGGTGTGATTGTCATAAATACAAAAAATAGTATTTATACAAATAATCTTAAAGAGGTAAAACAAAAAAAATTAAAAAAATATGCTTACACTACGGTTAAGTCACAGGCACGTAAAATGGATCAGCCGAGTCAGTTTTATCATCCAATTTACAAAGAAAAAAATCCTAAGAAACGTAGTGATTTTAGAAATACTATTTACTGGAATCCTGTGATCCAAACAGATGAAAATGGAGAAGCTACTTTTACTACTTTTACAAATGACGCGCTCACGAGTTTTGCCGTCACAGTCGAAGGCGTTTCTGCTTACGGACAACTGGGTTATCAGCAAAAAAAGATTTTTACTCAAAAAGAATTATCCGTCAATGCGACCATGCCGGCTTTCTTAAGTGTGGGAGATACCTTAAAAATCCCAGTGACCATTGTTAATAATTCTGATGAAAAACGATTCGGAAGAGTATTTGTTAATTTACCAGATGGACTTAGATTATTGTCTCCTATCTTACCAGTTAATGGCTACGAAGTAGAAGCGAATAGTTTTAAAAAAATATTTTTGACTTGTCTTCCTATCAAGCCTGGAAAAAATCAAAATATTCAAATTAGAATCCATACTGCAAAAGTAATCGATCAATTAAATCAAAAATTGACCATCGTTCGAAAAGATTTTCCCGCTACCATTTCGATGAATGGTGCTGGCGATAAAAAGCTAAAATTTGAACTGACCAATCCAGTTGAAAAATCTATTAAGGCGGAACTAAAAATCTATTTAGACGTGGTTGGGCAAGCGATGGATGGAATTGACGGAATCTTGCGTCAACCGTACGGGTGCTTCGAGCAAACCTCATCGTGTACCTACCCTAATGTATTGGTATTGAATTATTTAAGAGAAACTGGGAAAAGTAATAAAGCAATAGAAGAGAAGGCGATGAAGTTTATCAAAAAAGGGTATGAACGACTGCTCGGTTTTGAAACCTCTAAACGAGGGTATGAGTGGTTTGGAAAAACACCACCTCATGAAACACTGACAGCTTATGGTATTTTGGAGTTTACGGAGATGCAAGAAGTATACGATGGGGTAGATCAAAAAATGATTGACCGAACTGTGAAATGGTTGTTAGGTCGTCGAGATAGAAAGGGAGGATTTAAGAAAGCAACGCGTGGGAGATCCAGCTTTCACAATACCTCAAAAGTGGTGGCTAATGCTTATATAGTTTATGCCTTAAGTAAAGTGAAAAAAATTAATGAAACGAAATTAGAGTACCAAACCGCTGTTGAGGAAGCCTTAAAATCTGGTGATCCATATCGGATGGGTTTGATGCTGAGAGCTGCTCAATTTAGAGATGATACAAGTAATGAGAAATTATTACTAAGTAAAATTGATCAATTGATTGATGCTTCAGATTGGAGTGGATTATCAACAGAAGAAACTATTGTTCGATCCGGAGATAAGAATGCCAAGGTTGAAACTGCCTCGATTCTTGCGATGGGTTTAATGGAGTACGAAGAATTTCAACCACTGGCTGCGGAGGGAATTCAATTTATTTTAAGTAATCGAAAGAATGGTCGATTCGGTGCAACTCAAGCTACTTGTTTGGCCATCGAAGCCATGTTGGATTATGCAAAAAAGCAAGAGGAAAAATTAAGAAAAACGGATGGATCATTGCTGGTGACCGTAAATGGACATCAAGAGGAAAAATCTTTTACGGAAGTGAAAAATGGGATTTTAAAAATAGATCAACTCGAAGATTTTATTACGGCGGGAGAACAAGAAGTGGAGGTGAAATTTCTGAATGCTCCATTAAATATTCCGTTTACTTTTGACGTCAATTATTTTACAAGTGTTCCGCGCGTTCATCCCAATTGTCCTTTAAAAATTACAACGACCGTTGCGCAGTCTCAACTGAAATTAGGCGATAATCTTCGATTAGCTATAACGGTGAAAAATACGACAGATCAACAATTGCCTATGACAACTGCTCTAGTCGGAATTCCTTCTGGAGCCTCTGTGCAGCCTTGGCAATTAAAGGAGATTATGGAACGAGAGGAGGTCGCCTATTATGAAATATTCGATCATTATCTAGTTTTTTACTGGCGACATTTTAAGGCCTCCGAAGAAAAAACAATTTCCTTAGATTTAAAAACGGAGTTTGAAGGAACGTTTGAATCCGCACCAGCTTGTGTGTATTTATACTATTCGGATGAAGAACGGTATTGGACCAGAGGAGAAAGAGTAGGGGTGTATTAGAAATGGATTCTTTACTTTAAAATTGAATTGTTTCAATGGTACGGTAACTTTTAATTAAGAGGTGATTGCATTAAAAAATTCTAAAAAATTCTTTTGAATAGCATCTCTAAGAATAGTAT
>CAYXQH010000514.1:0-4879 GCA_964467425.1 uncultured Saprospiraceae bacterium | reverse complement strand
TGTAAACCATCATGACAGTACGGTCCAACTTGTGAGACCGTAAAATCCGGTGCGGTTTGTACTTGAATACTGCTGCTGATTTTACAACCTGAGGCATCGGTCGCTGTGACTGAATAATTGCCGGGACCAAGGTCGATTGCAGTTTGAGTAGTTTGACTGCCTGCATTTCCACTCCATTTATAGGTAAAACAATTGGGCTCATTTAATAGTACATCTAAACGCCCGAAATGCCCTACCGTTACATCCAAATCACCATCGCCATCCAGGTCTCCAATGTCTGCAGTTTGATAGCCTCCAAATCGTGAAAACCCTTGTGGGAAATCGTCAAAAGTGCCATCTCCTCTATTTATAAATATACTGGAACCTTTGTCATAGCCTCCGGTAAAAACATCAAGATCTCCATCTAAATCGATATCTCCAATACTAACAGAAATTCCATATTCTCCAAAGTTGCTTTGCATTTCAATAAAAGTACCATCACCATTATTATGAAGCACTAGATTTTTTCGACCATTAATACCAGTGAAGAATGCATCCAGATCACCATCACTATCAAAATCTGCCATGCCTACTCCGTCAAATCGGAAATTGTCACCGTAGGGTTCTGCTCCTTGCGTAAAGTGACCGGTTCCATCATTAAAGTATACTATGTTTGAGACATAACTTCCGCCCGCAAAGAAATCTAAATCTCCATCCCCATCTACATCACCTAATGCAAGACTCCTGATTCCTTCTGCAGTCACTTGTCGCTGTACCCTGGTAAAGGTCCCGTCTCCGTCATTGATGTAAATTAAAAAACCCTGGTACCCAACTGAACCCACTACAGCATCTAGAAATCCATCTCCGTTTACATCTCCAATATCTATAGCATTCCAATCCTGCCCAACGATGCCAGAGAGCCCTTCTACAAATGTTTCTGCCGTAGTAAAAGTTCCATCACCATCATTATGCAATACCACCTGAATTGCTATCCCAGATTGGAAGACATCTAAATCGCCGTCCTGATCAAAGTCTCCAAGCTTTCCTCTTGTGGTAATTAATCCTTGTGAGTAGGTTTCTCCAGATTGGGTAAACGTACCGTCCCCATCATTAAACCAGACTCGATCAGGCATATCCAATGCGCTAGTTCTAAAATTGGTGTTAAAAATATCAAGATCGCCGTCCCCATCAAGATCACCAAAATCAACCCCACCAGCAATTTCATTAGTTATAAGATAATCTTCTCCATTTGGTTTTAAGGTAAATGCTGCTCCATCAGCACCTGTCGCTGTCGCTGTTCCATCATTAGCATTACCGCAAGTTGCTGGTGTTGAAGAAACGGTGATACTTAAATCCGGTGGACCATTGATTTCAACATTTGCAAATGCCATCGCTCCGTCAGCATCGGTTACAGTAACCGCATAAATTCCAGCTAGAAGGCCAGTCGCAGTTGCGGTAGTTTGATTATTAGGATCATCCCATTGGTAGGTATAAGGATTGACTTGAGCCTGATCATTAAAGTAGATCGTTCCTAAACCGTGTATATCACCTGCGGCAATATCAATGTCTCCGTCATTATCATAATCGCCAACATCAGCCCCCATGGTTCCGACTGCTAAATATCCTCCTGGGCCAGCATTTAATAAATCTTCGAGCACAAAGAACGTCCCGTCTCCATTTCCTCCAAATACCAATGTGGAACCACTACCTACTCTTCCAATTACAGCATCCAAATTTCCATCACAATTAAAATCGGCTAGCTCTACTTCTCCGGCACCACAACAATTATCTCCGTATAATTCGGGAAGTGCTGTAAAAGTCCCATCGCCATCATTTAGTAATACTCTGGAAGGTGTAAGATGATTGGATAGAAAAATGTCAATGTCTCCATCATTATCTAAATCACCTCCAGCGACATGAAAAGTATTATCATTAATGCCATAAGTTTCTGCGCTTTGAACAAAAGTCCCATCGCCATTATTCAACCAAACTTCATCTCCTGCACCACTTGATAAAGAGAATTGAGGTAAGTAAGCATCGAGATCGCCATCGCCATCTAAGTCAGCTAATACCATATCATTATTACTAAGATTATTCGTCGTAGGATAATAAATAGTTCCCTGAGTAAATACACCATTTCCATCATTAAAAAATGGTCTTAGCTCATGAGTAGAACTATTAGTGCCATGTCCAATTTCTAAAGCATCCAGATCACCATCGCCATCGAGGTCACCCAGTTCAATTGCAAATTTTGCTCTATTGAAATGAAAAGGTGTTCCTAGCGTAAAATTGGCATTTCCATCATTGAAAAGGACGATTAATCTTGAATCTTCTACATTTGTAAAAATATCAAGGTCACCATCTCCATCCAAATCACCAATGTCATGTGCGCTGGTGTTTCCGCCGAAGTATGGGTAATCAAACTGAAATTTTTCTGTAAAAGTACCATCGCCTTCATTGATCCAAATGGTAATTGGTCGACCGCCTACTCCAGCCGTAATATCCAAATCACCGTCTCCATCCAGGTCTGCCGATTTTGCCCTTTTGCCCCATTGTGGAAATTCTGGTTGCGGCATGCCACTAAAGCGTCCGGTTCCGATAGCTTGAGCCCCGCCTCTTGCGAAAACAGATGCGGTTCCACTGCCTACGTCCGCACATTGAGATGCGGTGTAGTGGACATCGAGTGTGAGGGGAGCTGGAGCAGGTGGATTCTTTGCGGTTAGTAAAAGTGGTTCTAATTCGCTGATACAACTTGTTTCCATTGAAACATATGCACCATATAATATTGAGGTTTCATTTACGGTGTAGTCAAAACTATTGGCGGCATCCTGATACAAAATAGTGCTCATGTCAGTATCATACCAAATGGCTTCGTAGTTAGCAGGCAGGTTGGTAATACTTAGATTTATAGTTGTTCCAATATAGACGACCTGATCATTTGGAAATACTGGTTCTAAAATCGTGGGGCCATTATCGCAGTGGTTTTGGACAGCGGCTTCATCTAGGCAGTCACCTGCGTTACCTGAAATGTCTCTATGTTTTAGAGTTGGGAGGAAATCACAAACTGCTTGGATAGCACAGTTTGTGAGAAGAGGGTTGTTAGTGATGACAACCGCACTGTCTATAAATGTTAAAACTGGAAACTTATCTATAGATGAAATCTTATTATTATCTGAAATAATTAGTCCACTATAAAATGAATTTATTGGATCAGTCTGAATAGTATGTAAATTAGGAAAGTCGGGAATCTCGCATAAAAGAGTGTTAGATATTTGGAGATTTCTACCAATTATTTCAAGGTTATTAAAATCATTGACTTCGCTTAAGTTTGAGTTGTTTGTGATCTGCATATCTACTGTAAGTGTAGTGAGGTCTAATGGTAAACTAAGTGCTGTTAGCCCATTATTAAATCCTATACTTACTGTGTTCAGGTTTGGAGCAGAAATATCTGAAAGGTCAATGTTAGTAATAAGAGGACAGTAACCAACATGAATAGGCCCACCGTTAATTTCAGTGAGGCTTGCAAAAGGGGGAAGTGTTGTAATTGAAGTAAGACTTCGGAAATATATACCGTTTCCTATAGACGTTAAATTTGGAAAAAGAGGCAGGACTGGATCATTAATAATATAAAAACCTAGTCGCCCTCCAATAGAGGTTAGGTTATCAAATTCGCTTATGTTGGTGAGCATAGGATTGACTGTAAATCCAATGTCATAGTCAATAGTAGTTATATCTGCAGGCAGGTTTACATCAGTCAGGATATCATTGTACCAAATATGAATTCCGGTTAGAGATGGAGCAGAGATAGCTGAAAGATCAATATTGGATAAAAGAGGGTTATAGGTAAAAGAAATTCCACCGCCTAATATTTCTGTTAAGCTAGCAAAAGGAGGATGGGCTGTTATCAAGCTATTGGAGCCAATACTTATACCTTTCCCTATAGAATTCAATACAGGAAATTGTGGGAGTACAGGATCAATAGTTCCTTCAATTCTTAATGTTCCTCCGATCGTCTCTAAAGAATTTTGTTCACTAATATTAGCTAATTGGGGATTACTATAAATTGCAAAACTTGAAACGACAGTCATAATATCAAGAGGGAGTATTAAATCTGAAAGGCTATTGTTTTGAGCTATCTCAACCCTAACCAAATTAGGAGCTGAGATATTAGATAAATCTATAGTTGTTATTAAAGGGTTGGTATTGATTAAAATATTTCCTAGATATATATTTGTCAAACTTGCAAAAGGAGGTAAAGAAGTTAACAGACTATTACTGGATATAGTGATGCCACTTACTTCTGTTAAATTAGGAAAAGCAGGTAAAGTAGTAGCAACCGTTCCGCAAATTTGTAAGTAACTCGTCAGTTGAACCAGATTATCAAATTCGCTGATATTGGCCAAAAGAGGATTTCCAAAAATGCTGAGAATGCCAGCAGAGCTTATGTCAGCAGGGAGTAATAAATCAGTCAGAGCACTATCCCTGTCAATACGAATGGCCTGCAAAACAGGAGAAGAAACATTGGACAAATCAATTTGAGTAAGGTTGTCATTATCTGTAAATTCTATCAGCCCGCCTCCAATGCCTATTGAAGTTAAATTTGCCAATCCTGTTATATTGGATAGTAAAGGGTTTTCTATAACGACAAGAGAATTTCGAATCTCCACCACCCCACTCAAGCCATTCAAATTCACAATATCCGTACTCGGTCCAATAATAAGATTCCCCTGAACCTCTGTACACCCCCCATAATCGGTTACAAAATCATCAACTTCCTGTTGTGTCGTCAAAGTGATGTTTCCAGAGGCACAAGGGCTAGAAAGAATTAAAGTATAATTTTCAGATAAAGATTCTTTTTCAAAATCAGTAGCAGTAAAATTTGAGAATAGTAAATGAAATC
>CAYXQH010000513.1:0-4883 GCA_964467425.1 uncultured Saprospiraceae bacterium | reverse complement strand
CAAACCTGCCTGCCGGTAGGCAGGAAGTATCGACTTTTATTAAATCAAATATCAATTTAACAAAAAAGGGTTACTTCCGAAGAAGTAACCCCAAATTTATAATATCATTATCAAATTAGTAGCCAGGATTCTGCGAAAGCGGATTACTTCCCGCATTACTAGCTTGAATTTGAGCATTTGGAATTGGGAAAATATTTACATGATCGGATCCATCAGCTGCATGCTCCCACCAAGAATCATTGTATTTTCCAAAACGGATTAAATCTGTTCTTCTAACTCCTTCCTGAAACATCTCACGACCTCTTTCAGCTAAGAATGATTCAGCATTAATACCAGTCATTGGACCAAGTTTAGCTCTTTGTCTAACAACATTTACATCTGGTTCAGCATCCCCCCAGTTACCACTCATACGAGCCATAGCTTCTGCTCTAATCAGGTATACCTGTCCAAGACGAAGAATAGAATAGTCATTGTCCATATCAGGACGACCAAACTGCTTATAACTATATTTTGCTGGACGAGCACCTGCTTCTCTTAAAGAGTTAGGAGCAAGTTCATTGATCTGAGGCGTATAATTCAATACAAGATTATCATCATCCGCAGCGAAATCCAAAATAGCAGATCCACCAAAATCTAATTGTTCTCCTACTAAAAAGCTAGCAGTTTTACGAGCATCTCCATCATCGTAAGAATTATAGAATTCTTCTAATGTCGCATATCCATTCCATGGTTGCGCTTCGAAGTTGTAAGTAAATTGACTTGAATAATGCAAGTTCATCTGAGAAAAGTTCATCCCCCCTGCACTAGCTTCATCGTATAGAACGGCAAAAATATGCTCTGGGTTATTCTCATTATTGGCAGCAAAAACAGCTGCATATCCTTCCAATTCATCAGGATCAGTATCAACACCATTACGCTTCCATAAATTAGCGACAGTACATCCATCACCACATAATCTATATACACCGCTGTCAATAATATAACCTGCAGCAACAGCAGCTTCGTTCCATCTTGCAGTTCCGGTATATACTTCGGCATTCAGGTATAGTTTTGCGAGGAAACCTAAAGCAGAAAATTGATTAACTGCATAAGGATTGAAATCTGCACCTAACGGACTGCTTGATAAATCCATACCAGCAGTAACTGCAGAAATACCAAGTGCATCAAGCAATTCGGTTTCAACAAAATTAAAAACATCCTGTCTTGTACTTTGAGGAGCATCTCCTCCTGGTTCTGTAATAATTTTTACATTACCATAAAGATCCAATAAACGCAAGTAAAAATAAGCTCTTAAAGCTTTTGCTTGAGCTGTCTGATTTGCATCAAGGACAGGATCCCCATCAAGTGTTTCGTTTACCTGAGTAATAGCATCGTAAGTAGCTGTCCATGCATTATTTACAAAATCATGCGCTGAACCATAAGAATGATCGTGCAATTGTATCAAGAGTCCTCCATCAAACCAGTCCCCTCCTTTAGCACCAATAAACATTTCATCAGAAGTGATTTCCTGAAGAGAATAGTAACTTGAATGGTTAGCAGTCCCTGCACCACGAAGTGATCCATAGGCTGCACTTAAAGGACCTGAAGGACCGACATCAGATCCGGTATCAACACCATCAATGTTAATTTCAGTTGTTACATCGCCTATTAAGTCTTCTTCCAGATCGGTACAAGAGTACACAACAAGGATTGCAACAAAGGCAAATATTATTTTTACAATTTTATTCATAACGATTAATTTTTTTTATGAATGAATTAAAAGTTTATGTTAATCCCTAATGAAACGGAACGAGACTGGAAATAGTTGTTTCTTCGCTCAATTCCTGGAGCCAAAACGTCTTGGCTCTGACTAATTCCTCCATTACCTTCAGCTCCTGGGTCTACTAAATTTGGTTCTGGATCAATACCAGTATAGCTGGTAATCACAAATGGATTTTGAACCATTAGCGATAATTGAACAGAATTAAATGCAGAGTTTTCTATATTGAAACGCTTAGAAATTGTAAGGTTATCTAATTTAAAGAAATCCGCTTTTTCAACATAAAGTGAACTAAATTGAGCAGAGGTCAAACCATCAACCGCTAATTCTGTATTTACAAAATTATAAGAAGACTGAGTAGAAATTCTAGGCTCATAGAAAGCACGGAAAGTATTTATCAGGCTGTGACCGAAAGCACCTCTAAAAAAAGCATTAACAGACCAGTCACCGAAAGATAATTGGTTAGACCATCCTAATTCTAGATCAGGAACACCATTTCCAAGTACTTGAAAATCTGCGTCGTCAGCTAAAGCATTACCTTGATCAGCTACAATATTTCCATCACCATTTAAATCTTCAAAGGTAGGAGCTCCTTCAGAATCAGCCCCTGCAAAAACAGGTCCCCATATATTACCAATTTCTTCTCCTACTCTGGTTAGAATCATATTCGTACCATTCTGACCTGGAGCACCAAGGTTACCTCTTGTTCCTTCATCAATGATAAATTCCTCTAAGGTTGTTTTATAAGTAGATAAGACAATTCCTGTATTATAATTTACAGTAGAATTTCTTACTACATCATAATTTACAGCAAGTTCAAGACCTTTTGTATTTAATTTTCCTGCATTCTCAAAGACAAAATCAGTTGTTCCTTCAGGTTGTCTTCCAAGAATGAAATCTGAAATATCTCTATTGTATAGATCAACAGTAGCTTGGAGTCTTCCAGCAACTACCTCAAATCCTACATTCAATTCTGCTTTTTCTTCCCATTTCAAATCAGGATTACCAATACGTTCTCGTGTTGTACCTACTGCTCCAGCAGGATCATTAGTAATGGATCGGATCTCTTGCGAAAGTCCCCATTGCTGAGGTAACGAACCAGTTACTCCGAAACCAATTCTCACTTTAAATAGATCCACTCCGTCCATTCCGATATATCTATTCAAGTCGGCTCCAACACCAATAGCAGGGAATAATCCCCATTTATTATCTGTTCCTAGTTTTGAAGATCCTTCTCTTCTTAAAGAAGCATTAAAAAAGATTGCATCATCAAAAGTAAAATTAGCTCTTCCGAAAAAGGCAATGATTTTATTATCTGGAGATGCATTACTACTTGCGCTAACAAATCCTGCATTCTGTAAATCCTGAGAAGATTCAATTAGATTACCAAAATTCAAGTCATTATTTGGAAAATCACCTAGACTAAAGAACTTGTCACTAAAATTATCTTGCTGGTAAGAATAACCTCCAGTAATTGTAAGATTAGAATTATCACTAACAGAAGTAATATAGGTAGCATATGCTTCGTATAACTGGAATTCAAAATCAGATTCATAAAACTCCGCTAAACCTTTACGAATTGGGCTACTTGCATTACCTCTAAAAAGCGCAGTTGTCGGTGCATATTGATTATTAGAGATATCCGTTCGTTGCTGAGCTATATTAAAGTTTACAGTCAGATTGTCTATAATATCGTAGCCAAAGTTAGCACCAAAGTTAAACTCTCTTCGTTCTGTATTATTGATATTTTGCTCTGCAATAGAAACCGGATTAAAACTATCGAATAATCCTAATGTTTCGAAGTATCCTCCAAACTGTGCACTATTAAAAGGGAATGGAGAATTTGCACCAAATACTGGAGCGGTAGGATTATACAATACTGCATATCTCAATGCTTCATCATAACCGTTTTCCTGGTCTCTGTGCGTATATGAAGTATTGAACGTAACTTTAAGCTTGTCATTTAATGCTCTAGTTGAAAAATTCAATCGAGTATTCAGTTGATCAAAGCCAGTATTTTTTAAAATACCATTTTTCTCTCTTAGGTTAGCAGAAACTCGGAAAGAAGAATTATTTCCAACTCCTCCAGAAACTGCAAGACCGTGATTGTGGCTAAAAGGACTTTCAGTCACTTCATCTACCCAGTCAGTTTGACTTCCTAAGTCTGTACCTCCTGCAGCAACGAATTCACTTGGACTCAATCTATCAAGTGCGTTCACTGGAGATTCTGTTGAAAGCTGTCCGTTGTAGGTCCACTGAAGTTGATCAGAAGCTGTTCCTTTTTTAGTTGTTACGATGATTACCCCAGAAGATCCACGAGAACCGTAAATCGCAGCTGCAGATCCATCTTTCAAAACACTAATAGTTTCAATATCATTAGGATCAACATTCTGTAATGATGCACCAATAATACCATCAACAACAACTAAAGGTTGTACATTGGCACCAACTGTTGACAATCCTCTTAATCGAATCGTACTTTGTTGGTTTGGATCACCACCTCTGTTGTAAACTTGCAAACCTGCTACTTTACCTTGAAGTAATTGAGCAGGATCCGAAATAACTCCCTGGTTGAAGTCCTTAGCTGATACCTCTACTACTGCAGAAGTAATTTCTTTTTCTCTTTGAGTACCATAACCGGTAACAACGATCTCATCAAGAAGCGTTCCTCCTGCCATCTTCACATCAATAACATTGGAAGCGCCCAATTCTATTGTTTGTGTTGCATAACCGGTATAGGAAAATTCAAGCGCTGTAGTACCTTCAGGAACTTCAACACTATACTTACCATTAAAATCTGTAATGGCACCTTTTGCTGTTCCTTTTGCAACTACTGATGCTCCAATCAATGGATCACCATTGTCAGCATCAGTCAATGTACCTGTAACTGTACGCTGAGCTGTAGCAAAAGTCCCTATTGCTATAAATAAAAATAGCAACGCATACTTTAAGTCAAATTTAAGTTTCATACACTATTAGGGTTTGGTTAATTAAAATAATTATTATAAAAACTTATGTTTGAAATAATTTTACCGCGTAAAACAACACCGAATGAAATAGAAATTACGGTAACAATAACAAACAAAACATCAAGGATCAAAAATGTTACATGGAGATAAAGTTC
>CAYXQH010000512.1:0-4895 GCA_964467425.1 uncultured Saprospiraceae bacterium | reverse complement strand
ATGCGGCTTTAAAGCCTAAGGGTATGGCTTTAAACATATCCAGTATCCAGACAGGAGTCGCCGTAATCGTATGGTATGAATTAGGCACTACGGTGCTTCGACCATCAACCAGTACGCGCTCATAGCTTCCCGCAGGAAGGATATGGGTTAATATAGCGACGAGAACGATAATACCGAATAGCATGGTGATTGCATGCGGTATCCGTTTAAAAAAAGAAGTGCCTATAGATTTAAATATCCCCATCTAAACGCTGTCCTAATTATATTTTAAAACATCTAAGCTCATCTGTGTGACAAAAGATTCGTCGGTAATCCTGTATTGGGCTTGAGCAAAGAGTGGCGTAAGATAAAAGTGCTTCATCAAGAATTTTTTTGGATTTCTAAAGTACGAAAATTGGGGTATCCTTAAATCTCTCTAATCTATAAACCACTTAAGCCTTTCTTTATAGCGAAGTTTGGTATCCGGGTCTTGTAAAGAACTAATATTTTCGTTTATATTAGTTATCATAGCTTTGGCTTTTTCACTTATGGTTTCTTTTTTTTGTTCATCTTCTTCATCATATAACATGGAGAAGTACATAGAAAGTAGATTAAATTGTACATTTAAATCTAGCTCCAGATTCTTAGGATTAGAGTTTATTAAAAAATTATAAACACTCCGGGCTTTTAATGCATATTCTTCAGCCTTTTTATATTCATTTAATTTATAATGAAGTAGAAATATAGATTCAAGTGACTCTGCATAATTACGACCAAACACAGCGGGTTCTTTTGTGTAATACAAATAATCAATTTCAATCGCCTCTGCTAAATACTCTTCTGTTTTCTTAAATCTGTTTTTTATCAAGTTAAATTTTCCTAATGATCTAAGAGCATATGTGTAGTCTTCTGCAAAGATATTTGCATTGATCTGATATAAAGACTTAAATATTTCCTTGCCTTTAAATACATAACTTTCGCTATTATTAAAAACCTCATCATCAATTGTATCCTTTGCATCCTCTTTTATTGTATTACCTCCTATAGCTATATTCAATATTGCTTCACCAAATAAAATATTGAGCCGTGCCCAAATGGTTCGATTATCCCAATTTTCTTCAACGTCAATTTCTTCGCAGGCCTTAAGACCAGCCTCCAAATGTTGTTTAGCTTTGAAAGGCTTTCCTATTCTTAAATATATCGAGGCCAGATTTAAAAGTTGTCCAGCTTTTTCAGCATTATATTTTGAAAACCCATTATCAATGAGCAATTGATAATCTTCTAAACTTTTAGTATTATTTATCAAGGCCTCACTATTGCTATCTCCACTATTATAATAATATGAACCAATAGCTTTATGCATCTCTGCTCTTGACACTAAGTACTCTAATGTTCTATCATTTGAACCTTCAAAACTCTTATCAATCTCTAGGTTTATCTCTCTTATTTTTTCAAAATAGTCTTTTGCCTCACCTACCTTCTCTCTATCTAAAGCCAATATGCCTAACTTGAGTAAAGTTTTGTGCTTATAATATTTATAATGAATTGAATCCTCATAATTCTTTATTCCATTTTCAATATACATTAAGAGATTATCATAAATCTCTTGTGCTCCAGTAAATTTATTAATAGTTTGTAAATAAGATCCATAGGCATATGAGGTGTTGATTAAAAAATCTCCACGACTATAACTAATTGCAGTATTCAAGAGTGAGTCAACCTTTTTAAGATCTAAAAGCATAAATCTAGTCAAGGCATCTTCTAAGTTTTGTCTAGCATACTTGTTAAATTTTTTAGTAAGTTTTTTTTTATTTTTCTCGAGCTTATTAATTTCATTATTGAGTTCTTCTTCCTCTTCCCTTAGTAGTTCCTCAGCCTGTAATAGTACTTGTTTAGCTTTTCGAGTTTCGCCACGAGCTCTTAACAACGAATCTATTTTTTCGTAGTTACTACTAAAGAAAACAGTCTTGTAAAAATCTTTATCTTCTTTTTCAAGATTTTTATATTCAGTATTAACATATAAATCAACCAATTGATCTAAACCAAGGTTTTTGATCTCTAGTTGTTTTTTTTGAGCTGCAATCGTTTGATTCTTTGCTTGCGTTAATATTTTATTAAACTCGCCATTGGTCTTTTTATTCAAAAAAGCAAGCAGGTCTTTTCTTTGATTTTCTATTCCTTTTTTATGTAAAAGTACTTCTAATGCACTTTTTCTTCCTACAACAATGGCATCATCAAGCACCAACCTATTTAGGGGTATTGGATCGTATCCACTTTTCTCTACATTGATATTCTTAATAAGCTGATTATTCTTGTTCTGAGAAAATTTAATCTCAAAATAACCATCCTGAGTCGTGGTGAGTTCAGATCTACTATCATCCATTTTTACAATAGCATTACCTATTGGTTGGCTATCGACTGTCTTAACGTTACCGAAAATCTTATTAGACTGCCCCAAAACGATAGTTTTAAACAACAATGTGATCGCAATTATTAATATTTTATCTACTATTGATAACATATTTAGTTTATTTTTTCCATTATTATATCAGCACTTTGAGTTCTAGGCATTTCAATGCTCTTGGTTTCAATTTTATAGCCTTTCAGTGAGTATTCTAATTTAATTATTTCTGAAACCTCAGGGATTTGTCCTGCAGGTATTTTTATACTGTACTTTCCTTCCGAATTTGTAATTGCTATACTATCATTAAATAACACTTTAACCTTAACACCATTTAAAGGAGAATCATTCTTAGAGTCTATGACTTTACCCCAAATGGTATCAGAACCTTTCAAATATATTTCGACGACGGTAACATATTTGTTTAGTCTATCAATTTTGTATTTTGATCCCTTAAGGATAGGTATGTAAATCAAATTACGGTTGGGATTTTTTACGTTTATTTCATTAATCTCCATACCTATCATATCAATCGGAATGCTATCTATAATTGCTGAGCCTTTAGAATCTATATCAGCCCACACATTAACTCCATTAATATTTAAAACTAAAGCGCCTTGCTCAATTTTCAGAGCCTTATTATTGCTGTTTTTAAGTTCAATTTTAGCAGCAAAGAATTTAGCTTTTGGCGGAAAAATTCTATCCCAATTCCAATAAACAGTAAATGCTATTATAACAAGAAATACCCAAAGAATAAATTTCTTATTACGCTTTTTCCTTGTGACACTTTTCTGAAGTTTTTCTCTTTTACTTTCTAGTTTCCTCTTTCTTACTTCGAATTCATCTTCATCTAATTCAATCTTATCCTTTTCATTAAGAAAATTTAAAGCCCCAATCCTACCGCACTCTAACAAAAACTGCTTTTCTTCTTGAGTAAGACTAAACTTTAATGTTGAGATTGGTCTAGGATCAATAATTACAGTTTTATCGGCATGTTCTTGTAAGGCTGCAACATCAGAAGATTCGGTCCAAATAGAAAGTAACTCTGAAAAAACAGATTTTTTTTCATGTCCTTCAAAATGTTCGGTTCCTAGATATAAGCCAATAAAATCGGTATTTGGGTTGTCCTGTAGTAATTGATTTACAGGGTAATTATTTTGTGCTCCACCGTCAAAAACTCGAAGCCCTTCTGAAGATTGTGGCGTGAAAATAAACGGAATGGCCATACTGCACCGGGCAGTAAATGCAGCAGACTCCTCACTTCGAGTCGGATCTTCAGAATCAAAAACTAAAGCTTCCTTTCCGCGTCTACTCGCATATACCGTTGCGCGATTTGGCAAATCTTTAAGTTCAATACGAACTGGAGATTTGAGCTTTTTTGCTAATAATTGATCTAACCAAATCGTAAATGTGTTAGCCTCATATAGACCACTTTTCGTAAAGAGATTATAAAATTTCTTAATAAACCCAGCATCTTTAAAATCTCGGAAATCCTTTTCTTGAAGGATAGTCTTTAACTCTTCATGTGTATAGCCACTTGCTAATAAAATGGCTGATATAGCTCCGGCAGAAGTGCCTGCATACCACGTAAAATCATAATGCTTTGATAATTCTTCTAGAGCACCGACATAAGCTAATCCCTTAATGCCGCCCCCTTTCATAATTAGAGCCAACTCCTTAGTATTTCCCATTTATTGAATACAATTTTTTGTATCAATAAATATAGACATAATTTGCGATCAAGCAGATAACAGCTACTCTCCATCCCCTTCCAGATACTCATACCACTGATGAATCCCTTTTTGCAGAGCGGGAACCCCGCGTTACATCCATACCGGTACGGTTCTAGTCACCTCGACAGAGCAAAGTATGAGCGACGAGAGGTCGCATACACTAGGCGAAAAAAGCATACAGGAAATCTCCATCCTGCTTTAGAAACAAAGAACTGCTTGTGAGATTTCCCTCCCTAATACTTGAGGTCGAAATGACAGCTACTCCCCATCCCTTTCCAGATACTCATACCCCTGATTGATCCCTTTTTCCAGGGCAGGAACGCCGCGTTGCATCCATACGGGTTTGGGTGCTCCTTTTAGATAATAATCAAAGAATTGGGACATCCTAAGGTTAAAGTCTTTACGGTTTTGCAATTTTAAGGGCCAGTGCGGTTCTTCATTGTAGTTGAGGAACCAGGAAGGTTTCCCTAAACGGCGAAGGCTTACAAAGAACTCAATGCCCTGATACCAGGGGACGTGACCATCGGCATCATTATGCATAATGAGTAAGGGGGTATTGATCTTATCAATATTAAAAATAGGCGAATTCTCCACATAACGTTGTGGATATTCCCAGGGGGTACCGCCTATACGGCTTTGGGTATGTTCGTATTGGAACTGTCGGCTTAGGCCTGACCACCAGCGAATCCCACCATAGGCACTGATCATATTGGGTACGGGAGCTCCAGATTCGGCGGCTTTAAAAATATCGGTTTTGGTGACCAAATAGGCGATTTGATAAC
>CAYXQH010000511.1:0-4905 GCA_964467425.1 uncultured Saprospiraceae bacterium | reverse complement strand
CAAACTTTTGTTTTTTAAATACATTGTCAAACTCCAAGGTCCCGACTTTATCCAAGATGGAGTATTGGTCCGATAAAAAGGGAATATATCTTTTCGCAGAGTTAAGCTGAAATTCTCCTAAAAATTTTGGTAAAATATATCCAGCCTCCTTTATCGCTTTGAAATATTTTTTTTCATTTTTTGCCTGGATCAGATTATAGAAATAGTATTTATTATAACCTGCTAAAGTCTCATCTCCTCCTTGCCCACTTAAGATGACCGTTATATCTGTATTCTTTTTAAAAGAAGCCATCATATTGAAATGAGCGATGGTACTTAACGATAAAATAGGTTCATCATTATGCCAGATGACTTTTTCTACTGTTTGCCAGGGGTTTGTTTTATCATTTCTAAGCTTCGTTATATTGGTGCCATTTTCTTTATGTAATATATCGACATACTTTTCCTCAGAGTGTTTCTTGTTGTCCGTAACGACAGATAAATTCATCAGTTTTGAATTATTGATTTTATCAGCTGTTACAGCAATACTTGAAGAATCTAAGCCGCCACTCAGGGTGTTTCCTACTTTTACATCGCTTCGAAGTCTGATCTTTACAGAATCTTCAAATAAGTGTTTAAATTCTTCAATCAAATCTTTTTCATCAGTCTCTTTCTGCGAATCATTGATTTCAAAATCCCAATATTTATGGACTTGTTTTTCATGACTTTGCAGATCTAAAACCATCGTATTTTTAGGAGGTAATTTTGTTATACCTTTAAAAAAAGTATCGTTCGAATAATCAACTATATAATTATTAAGATAATTACCGAGGACGTTTAGGTTAGGTTCTACAGCGTCTAAAAACGGAATGATTTGTTTTATCTCAGAGGAGAAAACCCAGAAGCCATCTTTGTTATATAAATAAAGTGGTTTTATAGAAAATCGATCTCTGCTTAATATTAGCTTTTGATTTTCCTGATCATAGATCATAAAAGCCCACATGCCATTCAACTTAGAAAACCCTTCTATCCCATAAGTCTTATAAAGATTAATGATTACCTCTGTATCGGTCTTCGTTTTAAATTCGACTCCTTTAGCTAAGAGCTCTTCTCTTAACTCTACATAATTGTAGATCTCGCCATTAAAAGTAATATAGACCTTGTTGTCATTTGTTAATGGCTGAGTCCCCTCTTCCGATAAGTCAATTATAGATAATCGTCTATGGCCCAAATAAATGTTATGCTCTCCAACAGTTTTAGAGGAGAACATTTTTTCATTTGAGGCATCAGGACCTCTATACGCGATCATTTTAAGACTATCAGATAATTTGCTTTTCTCTATTTCAGAGAAAGGAGCATCTAACTTTACAGCACCTAGTATCCCGCACATTATTTATTATTAAAAAATTTTGAAACTAAAACATTGGCAATTCTTTCAGACGCTTTTCCATCCCAAAGAGGTGGAATAATACCTTGTTTAGAATTCCCGCTTAAAATGTCTTCCATTTGCACACGAACGGTTTCCGCATTTAAATCGTGCATTAAAAAGTTAGTACCTAACTCTACTGTAATCGGTCGCTCTGTTGTATCTCTAAAGGTCATGCACGGTACCTGCAAGAAGGTCGTTTCTTCTTGAATACCTCCGGAATCTGTGATGATTAATTCAGCATTGTCCATAAGTTTTAGAAACTCAAAATATCCTTGAGGAGGGAGCAAGTGTAATTTTTCAATGGCAGCTAGCTCTTCATATAAACCGTGGTTTTTATACCGACTTTCCGTTCTTGGATGAATCGCAAAAACAACATCTCTATGGCTACATGCATTTTTAATAATACTCAGAATACTTTTTAAGCCTTCGACGTTGTCAACATTATGAGGACGATGCATCGTCATTAAAATATAATTCTTCGCTTTGACACTTAGTTCCTCCAAAATTTTGGAGTGTGATGCTTTCTCTCTAAAGTGCACTAAGGAATCTATCATGACATGTCCTACAAAAGAAATTTTATCATCAGGTACTCCTTCTTTGGCAAGGTTAATCATACCGCTTTGTTCCGTAACAAATAAATGATCGCAGATACCATCTGTCACGATACGATTAATTTCTTCGGGCATTGTTCTGTCTCCACTTCTTAAACCTGCTTCGACATGTACTGTAGGAATACCCATTTTTACGGCCACTAAAGAACAGGCTACCGTAGAATTTACATCTCCAACAACTAATACAAGATCAGGTCTATCTTCATTTAATATTTTTTCAAACTCCAGCATAATATGAGCTGTCGTCCAGGAATGTGATCCGCCACCTATTCCTAAATAATAATGAGGCTTTGGCAACTCAAGCTGATTAAAGAAAATGTCAGACATTTTTTCATCGTAGTGCTGTCCGGTGTGTAGTACTTTAGAGCTACTTATCTCTGGATGATTTTCAAACGCTCTGTGAAGAGGAGCAACCTTCATGAAGTTAGGTCTCGCTCCAACAATATTAAGTATTTTCATAATTTAGTTAAGGAATCTTTCTGGTTAGTGTAGTTAGAAAATATGATAATAGTATAGTTAGAATAAATTCGAATAAAAAATTAATCTGTGCATGGATTCAAGAATTGGATCATTATTTAATTTTTACCCAAGCTCCATTTTTTCGAAAATAAAGTTCTCCCCCACCGACCGTTCTAGAATAAAGGGTTCCGTTTGGGGCATTTTCTGTAGGTTTATTTTTGCCAAATCGCATCATGCTTGAGGAAGTTTCTCGGTTTTGAGATTTTAATTTTCCATTTTTATTTTTTGAAAATGTTCTAGAAATATCTGAAGAGACTACAAGGCCATTACTTTGTTTAGTACTATTGTCTTCTATCATTTTACCATCAGTGCCTAAAGAAGTAATAAAAGGATTAAGGACTTGACAATTCAATGCATTATTATCAAAGTATGCAGCTGTTGCGCCCTTATTCCCCTCGATATAAGGACTGTAAACATTGTTTGAAATACAGCCGTATTTTGCGGTAGGATGATTAAATACTATGCATTTCTCAATTACCCCTTCAAGAGCTGGACTATAAAAATTATTTCCGGTTCCCCTAATTACGATACCTTGACTAACCTGACCTATTCTTCCTCCAAAAAAGACATTAGCATTAGGACACCTGGAGGGGAACGATTTATCAAAACAAAACTCTATTCCAATTTGATTTTTACTTCCTGAAAAAGCGTTTCCTTGTACATTACAATTTGAAAAATTATTATAATAGCTACCTGTTCCATTGCTATCCCCGCTAATTTGAAATCCTACATTCCCGCTTTTAGATAAATTGACGGAACAATTAGTTATTTGAGAATAACTCAATTTTATATTAAAGCCTACTTGATCCGGTTTAGTTAATTTGATTCTGATTTGACTTAGTTGACAACTAACCGGAAATGTCTTATTTATTTTTTTAGAGCTAATGGCACTTTTTGAACCGGAATAAATTATTTGAACTCCCTTTTGACCCTGGATAAAAGAGCCATGTTTTGTGATGTATAAGGTTTGGCTTACGTTGTATTTTCCTTTATCAATAATTACATCTCCATAATCAAAAGCTTTTTGTAAAGCTTGGGTATCATCTTTACCGTCATTTGGAATGGCTCCAAAATCCATAGCAGTAAGATTTCTTTTTAAAGGAATCCATCCTTTTTCTTTTGAACCTAAAGCTTTTGCTACCCTTGCATCAAAATACTTAGAACTGTCTACTACGCTAACCTGTTGTGTAGGAGTACATGCAGCAAGAAAGAGAACACAAACCGAGAGAAGGATAGTTATAAATTTCATATTTGGGAAAATTTAATTTTGTAATCTTTTATCTATTCAAATATGCCAGAGCAATTGGATAAAGTTTATTGGTGAATACTCCATATGCGAATAAAAAATCAATATTCACAACCAATACATACAATAAAAACAAGGTCATTGTCATATCTTTTTTATTTTTCCTAGAACGAGATTTAATTATGGATCTAATAACATAGATGGAAAAAATAAAATAAAAAATGATACCATATTTTGAGATAATGCTTATTGGAGAAAAGTGAGCATTTGCATGCTCTTCTTCTTCTTCATAGGATTTGGACTTCAATATGTAAGTAAAGCCAACTCCTTTACCAAAGATGTAATCATACCAAGACATTGTTTTTACTATTCCTTTAACCTCTGCTATTCTACCACCTGAAATTAAATCTACAATGTCTAGATCTACTTCGGTGGAAAATTTAGATATTTCTTTAAAAGTCCATTTATATTTCCTGTAAGCTGATGATTCATTCAAATCTACTGAACTCAATATGATAACGCTGATTATAATAATTATTGAGATAGAAACAATGGTAATTATTTTATTCCCTTTCAGGAAAAGTAAATAAATCAATGTTACAAGAAATGAAGCTGCAAGCATTGCTCTTTTTCCAGAAAGGAAAGTGAAAATTATTGCAACGAAAAAATATAAATAGGATCCACGAATAAGCTTATCAAATATATAGGGATAAAAATTAGGGGTTAGCCCTAGATACATTGGGAAGAATTTCACTAAAATGTAAAATGCGGATAAAAGAATTACTCCAGATAAAAAAGTCCAACGGATATATTTGGGTAAAAAATTATCCCGAAAATATATTAGTTTACTTTTCTGTTTCCATAGATTTCTGAAAATAACTATTTTAAAAAAAAACATTAAAGGCATCAATAAATCAGTAATATGCCTTCGTGTTATATCAGGAGTGTTGAAAATGCCGACAAAGAAAGATGTTATCACCAAAAGTAACATAATCACCTCAAAACTTTTATAGCGAATTTTGTTATAGTAACTAAATAACAATAAAAGATCTAGTATGGTGAAGGTTAATAAAAAAGTAAATATAAAAACAGATCGAATATTCAATGTGGTTCCTATTAAA
>CAYXQH010000510.1:0-4906 GCA_964467425.1 uncultured Saprospiraceae bacterium | reverse complement strand
GATGGTGGTGCTCGAATACTCGAATTCACCAATCGAGGCCTTTTTGCACATGAAATATTTTCAGAATTAAGCAAATACAAAATTGAGAACCTCCCAGGAATGGCACTTGGTATTGGTTCTGTACAAGATGCCGCAACAGCATCATTGTTCATGCAATGCGGAGCAGATTTCGTTGTCACGGCTTCTTTAAAAGAAGATGTCGCCCTAGCATGCAATAAGAGAAAAGTCTTTTGGTCGGCAGGATGTGGCACACTTACAGAAATCTCAAAAGCGGAAGAGCTAGGTTGCGAAATTGTAAAATTGTTTCCGGGATCTGTGTATGGACCCAACATGGTCAAATCAGTAAAAGCCCCTCAACCCTGGACCAAAATAATGCCAACAGGAGGAGTATCTCCAACTGTCGAAAACCTCACAGCATGGTTCGAGGCAGGTGTCACTTGTGTGGGGATGGGATCCAAATTATTATCCAAAGAACTCATTGCTGATGGAAAGTTTGATGAATTACAAACGAACATCTCCAAGACCCTAGACTTAATAAAGACAGTTAGAAACTAAAACAGCTTCGTTAAAAACAGAAGCATCAACAAAGTGATTAGTTGAATTAAGATCATCATACAATCAACACTCCGAGTATGAACGTTAATAAATTTAAATCAATAGCGGCTTTCTGCCCGATCATCCTATGCATATTCTTGTTATTGAATTGCTGCAAAGGAGATACAAATAAACAAAGCGACAAGGTTGGAATCTTAGAAAACACGACTTATCCAAACGATGTCATTCCATTTTTTCAACACTGGAATTTGATCTTAGGAGATGGAACTAATGCAGGTCAAGCAACAAAGTTTGAGAATAAAGATTTTTTTTATTCGGCCAAAGATAAAGATGGAAAATGGGTAGTGTTCAAAACACCCAATGCAGGGAATACACATGGCACTTCGAATAACACTAGAACGGAGCTAGCTCAATTAAAAAAATGGTCTCCAATGTCTAATGCTAGAATGAGTGCTACTGTTAAAGTAATGAATGTAGCTACTACAGGTGATGCGCGTGTTGCTGCAACTTACTCTGCAGTTATAGGTCAGATACATAGCGCAGATGGACACGAAAATGAACCACTAAAAATATTCTACAAAAAATTTCCTGGCCACAATAAAGGTTCTGTCTTTTGGAATTATGAAATCAATACTAAAGGAGATGACAACTCTGGAAGATGGGATTTCTCCTACCCTATTTGGGGTTATGACTTTTCTGTAGTTGGATCTGATGAAAACACTTACCCTAAAGAACCAGCTGACGGCATTGCACTTGGAGAAGAAATGAGCTATGAAGTAGAAATCAAGGAAGGTATGATGCACCTTACCTTTACTAGCAAAGGACACGAAACCAAAACATTCACTAAAAACCTAATTAAGTCTGAATACAGCAAACGATCTGACATGCCACAGCAAGTCAAGAACTTATTTGTACCCATTGGGCAAGATGGTGTCGAGCGCGAAAACGCATACGCTAATGAAGGATTATTTTTCAAGCTGGGTTCATATAATCAAACCAACGGTAAAGACCCTAAATTAAATAAAGTTTGGTGTTCAGGTGCAGAAACATATGGAGGTGATTTACAAAAACAATATGCTAATGGTCAACATGCTGAAGTCTGGTTCAAATCTGCAAGCATTTCCATTCCTGATGAAGCGATATCTAATGCAGGATATTTCCAGGCCAATGACGGATTAAGTAAAAAAACAGTTTATCCGAGTGCGGTAATCCCTTCTTTGAATAAATTTAAAATAATGTTGGGAGACGGATCGAATATCGAGAATCTAGTTGACTACGAACACAAGGACTTTTTCTATACAGCTATAGACGGCACTAGAAGGTGGGTAGTATATAAAACACCAAACTCAGGAGTGACTTCAAAAAACTCTAGTAATACGAGAACAGAATTGCATGAAAAAAGAGATTGGACGCCAGAACAAGGAGGGAAGCTCTCAGCTACCTGTAGAGTTATGCAAGTTTCCACTTCTGGAGACGCAAGAGTGGCAGCCTCCTACTCGACTGTAATCGGACAGATACATAGCGGCGAAGGACACGAAAATGAACCGCTAAAAATATTCTACAAAAAATTTCCTGGACATACAAAAGGCTCGGTCTTTTGGAATTATGAAATCAATACAGCGGGCGATGACAACTCTGGAAGATGGGATTTTTCAACTGCTGTTTGGGGACACAATATGTCAGTTGTCGGAGCAAGTAAAAACGATTTTCCAGCGGAACCAAAAGAAGGAATAGAGCTCGGCGAAGAAATATACTACGAAATAAATGTACACAAAGGCATAATGTATCTGACATTCAAAAGTGAAGGGCACCCGTCAAAGACATTTACTAAGAACCTAATCAAATCAGAATACACAAATAAGGCTGATATGCCAGCACAGATAAAGAAAACGTTTGTTCCTATTGGCCAAGATGGAACAGAACGAGCCACTGCTTATGCAGGAGAATTAAATTATTTTAAACAAGGTGCTTATAACCAGACCAACGGTAAGGACCCAAGTAAAAACATGGTCTGGTGCGCTGGTGCAGAAACCTATGGCGGAGATATAGCTAAACAATATGCAAATGGATGTTACACGGAGGTTTGGTTTAGGGACACTAAAGTAGGACAAGGAACACCACCAAAATAAATTTCTTGTAAAATCAAATCGCGATGCTTTAGCGAGCCTAGATCGGGCGAAGGATCGGCAGCGGTATCCCGATTAGGATGGAGCGCATGGCATGGGATCGGGATTTTAGCAGAGAGCCTGACGCAAGTGCAGCGCAGCGGCGACCCCAAATAAAACATATCTACTATCAACATACAAATGAAAACAAAATGAATAGCAAACTAAGCGAGAAAAATGTTCTTATAACCGCAGGTGCTCAAGGCATAGGCGAATCTATAACCAGGCACTTTATAGACTGCGGTGCAAATGTAGCTATTCATTATTTTTCTAGCGCCGCTACTGCCAATCAAATAAAAGAGTATGCTGTAAGTAAAGGGCAAAAAGCAATTGTATTACAAGGTGATTTGACAAGAGACGCAGATGCAAATGCAATAGTTGAAAAAACAGTAGAAGCTTTTGGCGGATTGGACATCTTGATAAATAATGCAGGATCTCTTGTGGAACGAAATAAGCTAAACGACATTAAGAATGATTTTTGGGATAAAGTAATGGACATCAACCTAACATCTATGATGTTTGTAACGCGAGCAGCCACACCACACCTAATAAAAAATGACAATAGTAGTATCATAAATCTATCATCTCTTGCAGGACGAAAGGGTGGGCACGCAGGCTCACTTGCCTATGCAACGAGTAAGGGGGCAATTCTAACTTTTACCCGTGCTCTTTCTACAGAGTTGGGGCCACACGGAGTCAGAGTGAATGCCGTTGCTCCTGGACTAATACTTGGCACTTCTTTTCACGCTACGCATACCACAAAAGAATCTGCACAGAAAACAATCTCAGGCATACCAATACAAAAAGCAGGGAATCCTGATGATGTAGCCCGTGCTGTATTATATCTAGCATCAGAATATGATGGCTTCATCACTGGTGCTACACTCGACATCAACGGCGGCGTTTATAATATGTAGTTCACTTTCAAAAACAGAAAAATTGTGAATAAATTAATCAAATTTCTTTTGTCTTTTGGTCCTGGAATCTTTGCCATAGGATATACAATCGGAACGGGAAGCGTTACTTCCATGATTGTTGCAGGGAATGACTTTGGGATGGATTTGCTGTGGGTCTTATTCTTTAGTTGTCTGTTTTCGGGAGTCTTGATTTATGTTTCGGGGAGTTATTATTTATTAACCAAGGAAACAGCTTTATATGCCGTCAAAAAACATTTGCCACTAGGAAAATTTATAGCAATAGCAATAATATTGACGGTTGGGATTGGGCAATGGAATTCGTTGATTGGGATTTTAGGGATTACTTCTAACGTGATTTTTGAAATACTTTCCCTCAATTTTCCAGGCTTACAAAATCAAAAATATTTTGTAGTTCTTGGCATAGCCATAGTAGTAATTGGAATTTTCTACACGCTCCTCATTAAAGGGAATTACAACATCTTCGAAAAAGTTCTAGCGTTCTTTGTATCGATGATGGGCTTGTCATTTATTTTCACACTGTTTTTTGTTTTCCCGCATCCGACTGAAGTGATACAAGGATTGATCCCTAAAATTCCAAAAGTAGAAGGCGCAGGTATATTGATTGCAGCATTTGTTGGGACGACAATGGCGGCAGCTACTTTTTTATCTCGTCCTTTATTCATACAAGGGAAAGGTTGGACAAAAGAAGATTTTAATACACAAAGAAATGACGCTATTGTAGCTGCACTTTTGATATTTGCCATTAGTGGTGCAATCATGGCAGTAGCAAGTGGTAGCTTATATGGCAATGGGCATGAAATAACCCACGTGCTAGATATGTCGCAGGCACTCGAACCATCTACAGGAAAATTTGCAGTTAGCATATTTTTTGCTGGCACTTTAAGTGCTGGCTTGTCTAGTATATTTCCATGTTTAATGATAGTTCCACTTATGCTAGGAGATTATAATTCTGGAAAGTTAGATGTCAAGTCAACGAGATTCAAAGTCATAACAGGGGTAGCAAGTATTTTAGCTCTAACAGTTCCCGTGTTTGGATTCAACCCTATCAAAGGGCAAATTCTTACACAAGTATTTAACGTTTTTGCACTTCCCCTAGTAGTCCTTAGTTTTATTCTTCTATGGAATAGAAAGCAAGCAGGCCTGCCTCAAAAAAGAATAATGACCAACATAGTTTTGATCGGAGCTTTTATATTTTCTTTAATTATTATGGCTAATGGTCTAAAGGATATCTTCGGATAAACTAAGAAT
>CAYXQH010000509.1:0-4911 GCA_964467425.1 uncultured Saprospiraceae bacterium | reverse complement strand
TATTCATTTTTCAGAACATTAAAACAATGCGGGCAAGTCGTCACGATCTTTTTAACATTGTACATTTTTAGCGTTTCAATATTTTGAAGTGCCGTCATTTGGAAAACGAATTCGTTTCCTGCACGTCTTGCCGGGTCCCCAGTACAGCTTTCTTCATTTCCTAAAATGGCAAAATCTACTCCGGCAGCATTTAGAATTTTTGTAAAAGCCAAGGTTACTTTCTGAGCACGTGCATCAAAACTCCCGGCACAACCTACCCAAAATAATACTTCTGGTTCTTTTCCTTCGGCAGCCAAATCTGCCATAATTGGTATTTTCAATTCTTGTGACATTTTATATTCTTTAGATTAATCCAGAAAAATTATTTTCCCGGATTTAAACGCATTTTCTTTTTTTGAAACGAGCTGGTACATATAGAGATGTCCATTTCCCAGATTTTTATTAAGCACGGTCGTTTTACTTTGAAAAATTTCTTTATGAAATACTTTTCTACCTGATGCATCAAAGATGCTCAATTGTAAATCTAAATAGTTTTCATTTTCAGGAATTTCGAAAACCACTTCTTTATTAGCTGGATTTGGATAAACATTCCCTGGTATTTGTACCAGATTATTAGTACTAACTGGTGGAAATGCTTCATCAAAAAGGATTTGTAAAGAATCAATCGGCTCTATCCCAGTGTTGCTTGCAAAATCAACACCTAGCACTAAAGACGGAGACCCAAATACATCATCAGGCTGAGCTACTTTTAAAAAAGCAAAAAGAGAAGAGGTTCCATTATTAGTACATCGGGAATCAGCTCCTACCACATTAGCCCCTTGCATAGCTGCCATTAACTTAGCCGCCAATGTACCTTCGGTATTTACAAAGTGATATTCCATAGAATCAAGGATTTCAGGTCCTAAAAGAATATTGCCCTGTATAGAATAATTCGGACCAGTTCTATGTCCTTTATAATCATCGGTATTAACTCCTGTATGTGCTGCTGAAAAAGAAGTTCCATCAATTATTCTTACGACACCATATTGTCTTAAATTAGGATTATCCTGAACATCATTGGCAACTAACCAATCTATGATCTCTGCTGGAGAATCGCCAGCATTCATTCTAGTTCTTGCATTCGCCTGATTCTGTGGAATATACCAGGCTTGGCTATTGATTGCTCCCTCTCCAGGGAAAAGCTCCCCAAGAAAGTCTGGTGGAAGGTTAAAACCGGATAAATCGACACAGGATGCTCCTGCACTACCAACTTCGCCAGTGTTTTCATCTACCGCAACAATGGAGAAGGTGTCCTGAGCATTTAAATTAAATCCCAGAAATAAACAAAAAAGAACAAGGTATAAAAAAGAACGTTTCATCTTTTATTGTTTTACAAGCTTATAGGTAAAGCTTCGATTATTCTCATCTATAAAATTTAAAAAATAAATTCCTCTTGGAAAAGCGGCAAAATCTAATTCTATAGAAGCATTGTTTAATTGATGAGCGCTAAGTTTTTTTCCTAGCAAATCTCTAATGATTAAAAGCTCTGGCTTCGCCTCATTTAGTTGAATAGTCAAATTCGTTGTCACTGGATTAGGAAAGACAACAATTGTATTTGCATCTTCTAATTCCTCTATCGATACTAATCCGAGTCCAACATTACAATTAAAAGCAGATTGGTTTGAGGTGGTAGTATTTCCTAATTGCCCAACATAATTCGCTCCGCTGACACAAAATTCATCTCTATCTAACTTCATGCCTATACTATGAAATCCAACTAAAAAATTATTTTGATCAACTCCACCATCTGAGCAATAAATAGAATGCCAATCCTCATCATTTCCTACCTGAGTGATATTGGATTGTTGACTGGTACTTCCAATACCGAGTTCTCCAAAAGCATTTGCACCCCAAGTAAACAAAGCTCGATCAGCAGAAATGGCAAATCCAAAAGCAGAACCTGCAGCGATTTCAATAAAGGAATTACCTTCAGATATTTGATCAGGAGCAAGCGCATTATCTCCTGTTCCATTACCTAATTGCCCATTACCATTGATTCCCCAAACGAACAATTGTCCACTATTATTTAAAGCAACTGAAAACTCAAAACCAGCAGCTATTTTTTGCCAATTACTAAATCCTCCGACCTGCTTTGGAATATTAGAATCCGTAAGATTCCCACTGCCTAATTGACCAGAGGAATTACCACCCCAGGAAAATAGAGAACCGTCCTGTTTAATCCCCAAGGTATGAATACCGCCTCCTGAAATACTCGCCCAACTATTACCTCCTATCAATGTAGGGGAAGACAAATCTGATGTAAATCCATCTCCTACTTGTCCAAAGCCATTACTTCCCCAGCCATATAAAAGACCATTTGATTTAATAGCATGGCTATGTGCCCAGCCAGCTGAAATAGTGACCCAATCAGTATCGCTCCCAACTTGAATCGGAGAACCTTGTTCTTGGGGTGAACCATTTCCTAATTGACCGGAAGCTCCAAGCCCCCAAGCCCAAAGTGTACCATTAGCTTTTAAAGCCAGGCAATGAAAAGCGCCTGCATCAATGTCTACCCAATCACTACCGGTTCCAATTTGTTGTGGCGTCGCTATAAAGTCTTCATTACTATCCAAACCAAGTTGTCCACTTCCATTAAACCCCCAACTCCACAATGATCCATCTTCTCCAAGTGCAACAGTAAACTCAGCTCCAGCTGTTACTTTAGTCCATTTAGCCATCGATTGATTGGCAATGAAAAATAAGCCAACAAATAATAAAATTTTTAGTCTAAGCATTTTCATCATTTCTAATTTTTCAAAAACATGAATTATTATAAGGTGTTGGTTTTTATTTTAGTCTTTTTTATCAAGTGCATCTTTTGCCCATTTAACTCGCTCGTCAGGAACCTGCCAAACAGAACCACTATTTTCAATACTCGTAAACATTGGCAGCCAATCTGATGGTCCAGCAGATTCTGTGAGTATTTCATATCGTCTTAGCTTGAGAATTGGTTCTAATGGATTAATCAATACCGGGCAAGCTTCTACACAGGCATTACAAGTAGTACAGGCATGCAACTCTTCTCTGGATATATAATCGAATAAGGATTTTCCATCATCATAATTATCCTTTGTCAATACAACTCCTGCAGCTCTTTCTTCCGTATTGATAAATTTTGGATGCGCTGAATCCAGATTGGTTCCAATTTCTTCGGCTCGATCCCGGATGTCCATCATCACCTTTCTTGGAGATAATAATTTGCCTGTAAGGTTAGCTGGACAAACAGAAGTACAACGTCCACATTCTGTACACGTATAAGCATCCATGATATTTTTCCAACTTAAGCCCATCACATCATTTGCACCGAATTCTGGTAATTCTTCGTCCATTGCTGCAGTAGATTCTTCTGTAAGTCCCATCATGGATTTAACTTCATTCATCACTTCCGGCATATTTTGCATCTCTCCTTTCGCATTTAATTTTGCGTACCAGGTATTTGGAAAGGCAAACATAATATGGAGATGTTTTGAACTCGGTAAATAATTAAGAAATGCCAAGACGGTAAGAATATGCAGCCACCAGCCAAAACGTTCTATAATTACTAATATACCTTCTGGTAAGCCCCCAAATAACATGGGTCCAAGCCAACCACTAATGGCAAAAAAACCAGTATCATGATAATGCTCTGGATCTACACTTTGCAAAACGATATCTGCCCCATTCATACTAAAAATACCAACTAAAAGCGCAAGCTCTCCAAAGAGGATTAAATTAGCATCTAACTTTGGCCACCAGGTCATTTCGGATTTATGGAAACGTGGTATTTTTAAAAGGTTTCTTCTAGCTAAAAATGCGAAGGTTGCAACAAAAGCTAAAACCGATAAGATTTCAATAAAACTAATGATAAAAGGATAAATCACACTCAGTTTATCCGCAAAGTATCGATGTACGCCAAAAAAGCCATCAATAAAGATCTCAATTAACTCGATTTGAGTAATTAGAAATGCTGCGTAAATAAAGAAATGAAGAATGGCAGGAATCCATCTTTTAAACATTTTTTTTTGTCCGAATGCTACTAATAAAACATTCTTCCATCTTGCACCTTCATTTCCAGAGATTTCTTCATCTTTTCCTAAAAAGATATTTCTCCGAATTCTCAAAAACTGGCGGGTTGCCCACCAAAAAGCGGCTATCGTGACAATAATAAAGAAAAGCTGTTGCAACATAATTTTTCTATTCTTACTTTTTTTAAGGCCTTGCTGTTTCAGGAAAATTGCAAAATTTGGCGTTCACCAGATTTAAAATTTCCGTAAAGATGCACTAAATTATAAATTCAATGGTGAAATTGAAAATAATAACTAATTTAGAGCATGTTTTATTAAACTCTTATACTTGAAGTTGTTTAAAAATGAATTGATGACTTATTTGCAAGTCATTGATTCCTAATAACTTCAGTTATTTTTATTCCCGTAGCTACCCCGATAGACATCGGGGCGAAAACAAAAATGAACTTCGTTATAGAAACCAAGTACTCACAACTAATTTCAGAACACATTCTTAAACAACTTCATTTTGAAAATACTTGACGAAAGGCAAATCAAACAAAAAATCAAACGTCTAGCGATTCATATTCTTGAAAATAATTTCAACGAAAAAGAAATTATCCTTGCAGGCATAAATAATAATGGGATGGGATTCGCAAAGATGATCTACCGCCACCTTTCCAGATTAAGCGACATAAAAATTACACAAACCAGAATTCGACTTAATCCAGCTAACCCTGTTAAAACGGAGGTCGAAATCGATTTACCTTTAAAGGATATTAAAAACAAGGTAATTATTATCGTTGATGATGTTGCTAATACAGGTCGAACGATTTTCTATGCAATGAAGCCTCTTTTTGAAGTGTTACCTAAAAAAGTAGAAGTTGCT
>CAYXQH010000508.1:0-4920 GCA_964467425.1 uncultured Saprospiraceae bacterium | reverse complement strand
ATTAAAAAAATGAAAAACTAATAACTGATATTTGTACATGAAAGTATATTTCGGTTTACAATTTGAAGATAACGTTTATCCAAAAGCACAATCGCCAGAAGGGGGTGTTCATTATTTTGGGCCACAAGGTCTCTTGTTTATGCTGGAGTCTCAACTAGGACTCATAGGACATCCAACAGACAATGAACATCTTAGAATCGAGCAATTCCGTCAGGCCATTCGGAGTCATTTAAAAAATAACCCCGCTGTTTTTTATGCACGCTCTTATCAAGCGGATCAACTAGCAACTGCAGCACGTTTATTACAACTAAGAGATCAATTAAAACTCGCTGGCTGGAATTTTCAAACAGAAAGTAATACACCTGACCGATTAAAGACCTTAGCTCAGATAGAACAAACTTTAATAGCTAGTGAGCAAGGATTATCTCCAGGATTTTCTGATCGTTTTATCGCCATTTTAGAACAATTAGAAAACAGAAAACAAGCTATCTCGGAATTATTCCACAATGAACCTTATGACCTTTTACCAAGTCATTATCAACGATTAGTGGATTTATTAAAAAAACAAGAAGTGAACGTCCTGCCTATTCCCGATCCGCAGGTCAACGAAAATACGAATCTTGATAGCTTTAAAAATTTCCTTTTAAGAAAAAAGAAGGATACAAAAACCAAGCTGGAAGCCGATGGGTCGCTTTTTATATTAAGAGCAAAACGTGAAACAGAAGCTGCAACCTTCCTGGCAAAACTTATTCAGAAAAACGAGTCCCTCCATCCGGTCTGTTTGATTCCAGAAAAAAACCGAGCATTAGATAATGCAATCATTCAGGAAGGTCTTCCGAGTTTTGGAATTTTATCTGCAAGCCTTGCCCGACCAAGCCTTCAAATATTAAAACTGGCACCTGCTTTTTTATGGCATCCGATTGACCCCTACAAAATCATGGAGTTTGTTTCTCTTGCGCTAAAACCGCTGAACGATGATTTAGCAGAAGAGATCGCTCGCTTGATGGCGCAAAGCCCTGGGTTAAACAGTGACTTTTGGTATGGCCGTATTAATGCCTTTTTTAAAGATCTCAATGAAAGAGCACAGTACGACAAATCTATTAATGTAGAAAAAATCAAAGCAGAATACGATTTTTGGTTTGATCGGAAACGATATAACAGTAGTCAAACTGTTCCAAAATTTGAAGTCATAAATGTTTTTAAATTTATTGAAAATTGGGTGCGCGAAGTTAATGATGAAACCAATCATAAAAACAGTTCGCTCATTGTTTTAGGCGAACAAGCCAAACGAATCATTGATCTTTTAGAAGCGCTTCCGGAAAGTGATCAGGAATTAAGTAATCTCGAATTGGAACGAATCGTTCGAACGATTTATAAGTCTTCCCCCGTCAGCTTTACGGAAACGGAAATCGGACACCTTCCTTTTGTTTATAATTCCAGTGCTATTATTCAGCCAGTCGAAGAATTAGTTTGGTGGAATTTTTCCAGCCTCGAACAAGAGCATTTCTTTTCTAAATGGTATGAAAAGGAATTCGTTTATCTTGAAAAAAAGGGTTTTCATTTACAAAAACCTCAAGAGCAAAACAAACTACTTTTATGGCAACGTCCAAGAGCTATTCTTCAAACGCAAGGAAGAATATTTTTAGTGATCCCAGAAAAAGTAGATGGCTCGGAAGTATTTCCACATCCTTTATATGATGAATTAAAAGCCACCTTTGATGATCTGTCCGCAATCACCTATCATATCAATGGACCTAATGAAGGTAATAATTGTTTGGAGACCTATTTTAAAATTCCAAAAACAGAATCACTTCCATTTCGTCAATTAGGCAAACCAAAACCATTTATTCAGATTGACCAAACGGATAAATTAAATAAACGGAACGAGGAAACATTTACTAGTTTAGACAAACTCTTTTACTATCCTTATCAATGGCTTTTCAGACATAAAATCAAACTTAGAAAATCTAGTATACTGAGTATTGTAAAAGATGTAACCCTGATGGGTAATTTATCCCATCGTTTTTTCGAACTACTCTTTTCTAAAGAAGGTATAGAAGACTGGACCAAAGAGCAAGTGAATACCTGGATAGATGAAAATGCTTATCCGCTCTTATCGAAAGAAGGTGCGGTATTGCTTTTGTATGGTCGAGAGCCCGAACGGATTTCATTTATTAATAAAGTCAAATATGCTATTTGGAGCTTACTGGTTTTAATTAAAAATAATAATTGGAAAGTAAAGAAAACTGAAATGGGCTTAGGTGGAACGTTTCGGGATATTCCAATAAAAGGAAAAGCGGATATCGTTTTAGAAAGAAATAATGAACTATTGGTTATTGATCTGAAATGGCGAGGAGCTGCTTATCGCGAACGTGTGATTCGTAACGAAGAAGATTTGCAATTGGTGACTTATTCCAGCCTTTTAACCAAAGATGACTCCTGGGCACATACGGCATATTTTATTATAGAAAAAGGAAAAGCTATCGCCAGAAACAATCTGGCTTTTAAAGAAATCTCTGGTGCTTCACCTGAAAGCAATCACCTCGAAGTGAATCAGCGAATCTGGCAAATGATGGAAAAAACTTTCGACTGGCGCATGGCACAGCTTCAAAAAGGAATACTCGAAATTCGAACCAGCCAAACGGTTGGAGAAATTGAAGAAAGCTATGGCGAAGAGCTCCTCGATCTATTAGAAATGAAAAGCGATGATGCGCCTTTCGATGATTACCGAACCCTGATCAACTTGATTGAGTAAAACATAAGTAATCTGGTGAATAAACAGGATCACTTTAATTTTATTTCCCTACCCAACCTTTAGGACTTATTCATCGTGTATTGGATTGTAAGAATGATTTCAGTGTTATGCTGGGAGCATTTTATTAAAAGATTCTGATATCCAGGGGATTTTAGTTTATCTTCGATACAAAGTATTTTCTTGAGAATTAAAATAAAACATGAAAAACGCACTTTTAGCTTTGTTTTTGCTCATATCTATAATGTCTTTTTCGCAAAGCAATGAAATATCCATTTCATCTACACCGATTGCAAGTAAGGCTTATGATTATAATATTTCTTTGAATTATTATAAAAATGTTACTAGAATTCATGATTTGGGAATTAAACTTAACTATCTCGGAATTCAAAATGAAAATCCTAATCCCCTGTGGAAAAGACATGCTTTAAGCTTGGATTTTATGAATCGTATCGTTTTAGAGGAAAATGCTAATTTTCGTTTTCATACAAATTTTGCCTTGTCTTTATTAAGAAAAATCAACCGGGTTAATAGTGCTAATGATGTTAATGAACAAACATCACTATTGCCTTGTACAAGATGTCCCATCATTGAAACGATCATTCTTGAGTCGGGAGTAGAGAATCATTTAGGTGGAGGTGGAGGATTCGGCATTGATCTAATTACAAAACTTGGTTTGCTTATCGGTCTTTCCTATGATTTTAGATTTTACATAATGAATGATGTCGAAAAAAAGAATAGCGACAGAGCTTTAAACATATTTAATTTTAATATTGCATATCAATTTTAGCTTATGAAAAATATACTTTTACTTGCTTTTCTATTTATTTCATGCTCTGCTTTTGCTCAAAAAAATGAGATTGTTGCGTCTCATCAAGTTTTCCAAAAAGATCAATTTGGGAAAAGTTTAGCTGTCAGTTATTTTAGAAATTTTTCACAAGGTTCTGCAATTGGAATTAGAGTTAATTACAATGTACTGGATGATGATTATTACTATAGTGATTTTCATTCTGGGAATATCGATATTATCAATCGTTGGAACATTTCAAAATCGAAGAAAGTCCGTTTTATGCCGGAGTTAGGTATCTCTGCTTTGCGTGTTTATCAAGAAGGACATTCTTTCCTTTTTTGCGGGAATTTGGGTCTAGGAGAACGAATTCCATTTATGGAGGAAGGATGGAATAAGAGAACCTATTATGGTTTTACTGGTGGACTGGGTATCGACTTTCAAATTTTCACTTTTTTGAAAATCGGTACTAGTTATACAATAAACGCCTATCGTACCAATCAAGAATTATATTATCAAGAGGATATTATTTATCGAAAAAATCTAAGTCTTAATCTAGGTGTTAATTTTTAAGCTATGAAAAAAATTAAATTACTCTACATCATTACTCTCTGCTCGGTCTTCGCTCTAAATGCTCAAGAAAAAAACATGCGCATTGGTTTGGCGACTTCCTACGAAGTTTTACAAACCAATGATGACCCTTATGATTATTATGGGGCGCAACCCAACCGAGGTTTTTCTTATGGAATCGAGTATACTGAAACGAAAGGTATCTGGGGTTATAGAGCAGGTGTTTTTTATACTAAGATAAAAGATCAAGTTTTGCGCCCGTCGTCAGAAATACTTTTCATTGACGATTGGTTTGGACCTAAGCTCAATTTCTATTCCATTGATTTCCCACTTAGTGGTCAAATATACGTCGGTAAAAAAAGACTCAAGGCCTATGGAAACCTTGGCCTTATCAATAGTATGTCCTATTTTAAAAATCATGATTACGACGATTATTACTTCAATAGAGGAAATAAACTTGGCAATAGAAGTATATCTTTTAGGTATATGTATGGTATGGGGCTGACTTATCAATTTGGAAAACATATTGGTCTTGATGTAGGTGTCAATCGAAAAAAACGCCTCTATACTTTTGAAGATCATTATATAAAACCCAGAGATGTAGATTACAGTTTTCAAACAACAATTAATTACATATTCTAGCTATGAAAAAGATTAAACTCTTATTCTTCTTTTCTATTTGCTCCGTTTTCTGGCTAAATGCTCAAGAAAAAACAGTGAGCATTGGTCTGGCTACTTCCTATGACCGTTTATCAACGGATGATAATTATGGTTACTATGGAACAGAAAAGAATAATAGTTTTTCTTATGG
>CAYXQH010000507.1:0-4927 GCA_964467425.1 uncultured Saprospiraceae bacterium | reverse complement strand
ACCGTGTACCGTGCACCCTTTAACCGTTCACCATTTTTTTAACAAAAAAAATCTAATACTATGAGTGACGTCTGGATCAATTTAAAAGATTATACAATTGCTGAACATTTGACCTTTGGTATCGGCTGTTTTTTATGGGTGATTGTTTACATTATTATCATTCGAAATATCAAGAAGTTTAAGTTTGTTGAAATTCCAATGATCGCCGTGTGTTTCAATTTTGCATGGGAAGTGCTGTGGAGTTGGGTTTTTGAAACGAATATGGGAATGCTTTATCAATGGGGGTATCGAGCTTGGTTTTTCCTCGATTGTTACATACTTTATCATGTTTTCAAATATGGATACAAACAACTGGTGTCCATGCCTAAGCGGTGGGCTAATATCATGATGGTTGTTGGATTAGCATCTGCATTTGCGATACTTTATCCTTATATCAAAATTTACGATGCGCCGATTAGTCACATGGGCGGTTACACTGGTTTTATTGTCAATTTATTCAATTCAGCACTCTTCACATCTTTAATCATTCGAAAAAATAATATCGAGCTTTTTTCAGAAGCAGTGGCCTGGTTAAAGTTCCTCGGAACGGGTTTAGTTACGGTATTTGCATTTCTAAAATTTACCGATCCATTCTTGTTATCGATGGGAGTAGTCGTTGCAGTGCTCGATATTATCTATATTGTCACTTATTACAGAATAAAAAACGGCAAACTAAATGTCAGCGTGGAGTGATCTATTAAGTAATGCGTTTGGATTTTCTGACGATTCAGTTGAGGAACAAACACAAAAAAGAATATCAATCGAATTAGCCGTTTTCGCTTTCATTAGCGGAATCGGCTATAATTTGATTTATGGATATTTGATTTATCCAGAGAAGAATTACATCTCTCTGGCCTCCTTGATATTCTTTATTTTAGCAATCGCCTTTTATTATTTTACTAAAAATTATGAAGCATATAAAATTATCATCCTATCCATCTTCATTATATTTGGTCTCATAGCCCAAATATCTCTTGGAGGATTTGTTGACGGAAGTGGGGTTGTACTTTGTACCATTTTGCCAGCTTTGGGAGCTTTAGTTTTTGGCGATTTTAAATTGGCTCGAATATTCTTCGTCTTTTTTGTTATTGCCTGCATTTTAGCTGGAGCTTGGGAATATTTCTATCAAACAGAGGAGTATCGATTTCCCAAACACATTAGCCTTACTTTTTTTGTGGCTAATTTTATTTCTATAGGCTCTATCTGTTTCCTTTTGATACAAAGTTTTTATTTAAAAATAGCTAGTTATCAAAAGGAGTTGACAGAAGAAAAAGAAAAATCGGAGGAGCTTTTACTAAATATCTTACCGCCTTCTATTTCGGAAGAATTGAAAAATGTAGGAGAAGCAAAGGCAAGAGGATATGCTTCAGCAACTGTTATTTTCACAGATATTGTTGGCTTTTCTAAAATGTCAAAATTACTTACTCCGGGCGAGTTGGTTTTACAATTAGATACCTATTTCAGAGTGTTTGATGACATAATGGAAAAATACAATATCGAAAAAATAAAAACCATCGGTGATGCTTATTTAGCCGTTGCGGGTATTCCAGAGGAAAGTTTTACTCATGCATCCGATGCCGTTGAAGCTGCGCTTGAAATGCAACGATCCGTTGAAATTATTAATAAGCAAGGAATTATTAGGCAACCATTTAAACTTCGAATTGGAGTTCATTCTGGTCCACTTATAACAGGAGTAGTCGGCAAGAAAAAATTCACCTATGATATTTGGGGAGATACTGTAAATATTGCTTCTCGAATGGAACAACATGGCGAGCCAGGAGAGATTAATATTTCAGAGTCCACTTATAATTTGATTCAACACAAATTTAAATGTAATTCTCGTGGAAAAATTAAGGCTAAGAACGTGGGTGACTTAGAAATGTATTTTGTGGAAAAACAGAGCATATGATTATCTCTTTTTTCCAAAAAATTTCATTCGATAATCCGCTTTTACTTTTCCTTTTTTGATGTTATCCAATTTTCGTTTGATAAGCGTTCGTTTGAGCGGTTTTAGTTTTTCTGTAAAAAGAATGCCCTCGATGTGATCGTACTCATGCTGAATGACTCGAGCATTCATACCTGAATATATTTCATCATATTCTTTAAAGTTTTCATCTTGGTATTTGATACGAACAATTGGAGGACGAGAGACCTCTCCTCGAATATCAGGAATACTCAAGCATCCCTCTTCCATTGATTCTTCTTTTCCGTTTTCGTCAACGATTTGAGCATTGATAAATGCTTTTTTGATGCCTTTAAAACCAGGTTTTTCTTCCTCATCTTCAATCTGGATAGAGTCCACCAAAAAGATACGAATAGGCTTCCCAATCTGCGGAGCAGCCAAGCCAATACCAGAGGCATTGTACATCGTCTCCCACATATTCTCCAACAATACTTCCAATTCAGGATAGTCTTTATCGATCGGCTCCGCTACTTTTTTCAAAACAGGGTGACCGTAACCATATACACTTAAAATCATCTTTCTAAATTAAGGTGTCAGGTTTCAGGAGTAAACTGTCGGGAAATAGTTGCTTTCCGTCTTTTGTCCTCCGTTTTCCGTCTTCCGTTTGTTTACCATTTATTTGCTTGCATCCATTCTTGTAGAATCAATGCCGCACTTACTTTATCAACGAGTGCTTTGTCTCTGCGCTTTTTTTGCTTTGCGCCACTGTTGAAAATTATTTTTTTAGCATCGCTTGACGAATATCGCTCGTCTTGCAGTTCAACTTTTAGGTTGGGAAATGCTTTATTTACTTTTTTAATAAACTTATAAATCTCCTTTGCCACGTGGGTCGGATTGCCATCTTTATGAAGTGGTTCTCCGAAAATAATGGCCTCTACATCCTCTTCTTCAATGTACTTTTTCAAAAAATCCATCAACTCTTTCGTTGCCACTGTATCCAAACCACTCGCAATGATTTGCAAAGGATCAGTGACCGCAATGCCTGTTCTTTTCAAACCGTAATCTATGCCGAGTATTCTTGCCATATAGTAGAACCCAAATTTATTTGGGTTGAAAATTAAATTGAACCATATAAGACACAAAAGAACATATAAGGAGCAATTATTGAATTACTGTCATTGCGTTGACTGAGCGAAGCGGAAGTCAACAAAGTAGAAAAATTGTACTTCGTGCTTGTGCTTCTCGGCTGCGCCTTTAGGTTTGCAATAGAGAATATTTATATGATATTATAATTATCATTATATGTAATTTTTCTTTTTGCTACTTTTTCTTTTGTTAATTTCACATAAAAATGTGGAAAACTTCATAAGACAAAACACCGGAGGTGCATTAGGGCTGCGCTCAGGTTTTTAGACCTATTTCGAGTTTGAATCCTCCGGTGACTTAGCTACGACCAACGGCACAAATAGAAAACCCGAGAAAAAAGTACTGTGTGTAAAAAACAGCACTTAAAGGCTCAATAAAGGTGACAAATGCAGGTCGGAGTTTTTTGTTAAATGATTACGAAGTTCTCCACGTCATCTAATAATTTTTAAAAATTAAAGGTATGATTTTCAAATTAGTTTTAGGGGTAGACATGAGTAAAGATTGGTTTCATTACTGCCTAATGAATGTTTCTTTTGAAATTTTAACAGAAGGTAAAATCGACAATCATCCAGACGCGATTTTCAATTTCATTACCGAGCTTTTAAAGTCGGGGCACATAAACGACCTTAATGAGATAAGGCTTTGTATGGAGCACACTGGCATTTACATTCAACATCTGGTCAACTGTTGGTTGGGTAAAGGAGGGCATCTAAGCGTCGTCCATGCCACCAAAGTCAGTGAATTTTTGGCAGGTCAAACAGCTTGGGAAGAAAAGACGGATGAATTGGATGCTCGTCGATTGGCAGAATATGCCTTCCGATATAGCGATAAGCTCCAAATTTGGCAAGCTGAAAACCAAACCATCGTCCAACTTCGAGCTTGGCAAAGGCAACGAGAAAGAATTAATAAAGCGCTCAATATTTTAGAAGTACCCGTCAATGAAAGTATCGGTTTTGATTCAGCAGAAATTAGTACTTCTCTTCAAAATAATCAAGAAGCATCTTTGAATGCCTTGAAAAGCGACCTCAAAAATATAGATAAAGCACTTCAAGAATTAATGAGCAGTGATCCGACTCTTAAACAGTTATTTAAATTGCTCAAATCGGTTGAAGGAATCGGTCCGGTAACAGCAAGGGAATTAATCATTGCGACTTGTGCTTTTACCAAATTCACTCCTAATGATGCTAAAAGATTTGCACGTTTTGCCGGAGTTGTACCTGTTAAAAAACGATCTGGTAAAGCCGTCCGTAAAAAAGATAAAATCACGAAACGTAATCATAAAAAACTCAAAGAACTTTTGACCATGTGTGCTCAATCCCTTATCGGCTCTAAGCAAGAACTTGGTCTTTATTATCAACGTAAAATGGACGAAGGAAAACACCATCTCACGGTCATCAACGCCATGAGAAACAAAATTATACTCCGCGCTTTTGCCGTTGTTAGAAATCAAGTTATATATCAAAAAAACCTTAACGTTTCTTTGGATTAACCATAGAAAACTCGAAGTACGCGCCGTTGTCGTTCTGAATCGTCAAGTCTCTGTAAGTCTAAATCGCTCTGTGCATTTTGTCAGAATCAGGATTCACAGGATTATAGAATTTTCAGGATTAGATCGAAGTAACTAATAAAAAGAGGGTTGATTTTGTTTTTTTGGTCACAAAAAACCCGCGAAAACCCGCGTTCATCTGAATCGCTTTTTGAAACAACCATCAATGCATCCCAAATAAAATCCGTTCTAATCAAAATAGAATCAGTCTAATCCGTGTCCCATCAAGCCGCTCCGAGAAAAAAATCCACGAAAATCCGCGTGTATCCGTCTAAGGAACGGTGAGAAAATAA
>CAYXQH010000506.1:0-4930 GCA_964467425.1 uncultured Saprospiraceae bacterium | reverse complement strand
ATATGCATGAGGTCTGCATGCATAAACATATGAGAGACGATCTGATAAGGCTGGAAGAAATCCGAATAGCCAGGAGGCCACAATGCAAGCAGCATATAAGTGTCAGGCATTAAAAACCGTGAACCGGCATACATGATTACATTTATAATAATCAGAATCTTTACAACATCTGTAATTCTAGGCATAACAAAATTCTTTACATGATTCTAAAACGCAGGAAATCACAAAAAGATGAGTGAATTGTTTAAATACTTAGCGAAAATATGGTCTTTTTCGACCAATAACTGAACTTAACCTTCAAACTGCTTAATCAGTTCTTCTAATTCAAAGGTAATAAAACAATTTTTACCTGCAGGGCTTTTATAGGGGATACTACATGCAAACAATTGATCAATCAATTCTTGCATTTCCAGATCGGACATTTTTCTGCCTTTTTTAATGGCAGCACTTTTTGCCATGGACCGGGCGATATTATCGTGGATATCTAATTTGAGGTCGAGGTTGTTCTTATATTGTTCGAGTAAACTTTCGATCATTTTTTGTTCGTCAAAGCCTGCCGGTAAATCAGCCGGGATGCCATGAATGACGAAGGTGTTATTTCCAAATTCCTGAAGGTCAAAACCAAGCGCATTAATTTGAGCACCGATAGATTTTAAAACTTCTGAATCAGCTTTAGAAACGGTGATGGTTTTCGGGAATAATTCTTTTTGAGAAAAAGACTCCTGCTGTTCTAAAGCAGTAAGGTATCTTTCGTATAAAATACGTTCATGCGCAGCTTGCTGGTCGATTAATAAAAAGCCAGATTTGATTTGACTGACAATGTAAGTGGAATGAATTTGATAAGGCACTTTTTGTTGTTTGATGAAATCTTCGCCTTTTGCACCTTCTTTTGTTTCAGACCATTGGCTTTCAATCGTTAACGGTTCAATACTTGGATTTGATCCTTCTTCCTGGTCAAATTTTTCAATACCATCGTATAGTTTTTCCCAGTTTTTAAGGTTAGAATTTTCGAGTGTAGAACCCGTCTTCTTAAATCCGTCGGGACTATTTACTTTAGAATCTGCTTTGGTAAAAGAGGGTGTAGATTTCGCTTCTTTGTTTGGGGTGTAGGTAGAAAAATTAACTTCCTGGTCAAAGTCTAATGTTGGCGTAATGCTATATTGCCCAAGTGCATGACGGATTGCCACTTTTAGATAATTGTAAACCAATCGCTCGTCATCAAATTTTATTTCTTGTTTAGTGGGGTGGACATTGATGTCGATTCGTGCCGGGTCAATATCTAAGAAAACCACATAAAGCGGAAAAGTGCCTTTAGGTAACAAATCTTCATACGCACCCATGATCGCATGATTGAGGTAACCACTTTTGATAAAGCGTTGATTGACATAAAATAATTGCTCCCCTCTGGTCTTTTTCGCAAACTCAGGTTTACCAACAAAGCCGGTGATTTTTAAGATGTCAGTTTCCTCATTAACGGGGACCAGTTTTTTATTCCAGGTATTTCCGAAAATACCAACTACACGTTGTCTAAGATTACCCGCTTGAAGGTGAAAGACTTCGTTGTTGTTATGATGTAAAGAGAAAAATAAATCAGGATGAGCAATAGCCACACGTTGAAATTCATCCAAAATATGACGCATTTCAACAGAATTGGATTTTAAAAAATTACGACGAGCAGGAACATTATAAAAAAGATTTTTTACAGAAATACTGGTACCTGCAGCACATTGACAAGCTTCTTGAGTTTTCACTTCAGAACCTTCAACAATAATTTTAGTGCCGAGCTCATCAGACTGACGTCTGGATTTAAGCTCTACATGTGCAATCGCTGCAATGCTTGCCATTGCTTCGCCTCGAAAACCCATAGTTCGGATGGCAAATAAATCTTTGGCTTGTCGAATTTTTGAAGTAGCATGACGTTCGAAAGACATCCGGGCATCCGTCTCCGACATTCCACAACCATTATCAATGATTTGAATGAGCGACTTTCCCGCATCTTTGATAATCAATTTTATATTGGTACTACCGGCATCTATCGAGTTTTCTAATAGTTCTTTGACAACAGAAGCCGGTCGTTGAATAACTTCCCCAGCGGCTATCTGATTAGCAATGGCATCCGGTAGTAGCTGAATAAGATCAGCCATAGTTTTATTTCAAGTTTTTAAGATTTGTCATAATATAATTCAAACCTGTTCTATGATTTTTTAATTTCCAATCATTCGTTCAATTACTGGCAAATATACCACAAGAAAGTAATAGGATAAAACGACCAGAGCAACAATAATAAACAAAAGCATGAAGGTAGATCTTCTGGAGCTGGTTCGGGATGATCGATGCTTTGATTTAAAGCCTCTTCGAAGATTATTGGATATTCTGCTTTTTACAGCATTGGGACTATGATCATCCTGAGTACCTTTAGCAGCTTTTACTCTGTTTTCTAAATCTTCCTTTTCAGGATTCCAAAATCTGGGTTTATAATTAAAACGTTGATGTTTTACCTTTCTAAAAAAACCACCTATAATAGCCATAGAATTAAGTTTACAGGTTATTGAAAAAAAATAAATGCACTAAATCACGCTCCACATCTCGATATCAGTAAATTACAATTTCGTTTGTAATAAACGAAGAGAAGGATCGTTTTTCTACTCTTAAGATTAAAGTTAGGGCATTTATGGTGGAAAGTGTATGATTTTATTTAAAGAATTATAGTAAAAGGATAAGTCGATTGCCAAGCTGTTTAATTTTCTTGTTATAAAAAGGTTAATGACTAATCACTTTAGCCGATCCTTTGACCTTAGCTTAATTGAAATATCTGTGTTTAGGTCCATTTAAACAATTAGACTAAAATTTTGTTTTTAAAAAATCATAAACAAATGTTATAAGACTTGTTGGCTAGTAATAATCGGTTTATATTTGCACCTTTTAATTCCCCGATGAGATACATACAATTTACGAGTCCTTTCGAATACTGAGTAATGAGCGATCAAATCAAGCATGAGTGTGGAATAGCACTCGTTCGGCTTTTAAAGCCTTTAGATTATTATCATAAGAAATATGGTACAGCTCTTTATGGGATCAATAAGCTCCGCTTATTGTTACAAAAGATGCGAAATCGTGGACAAGATGGGGCAGGCCTTGCTACCATAAAACTGCACAGCAAACCAGGCACTCGATATATTAGCCGTCGTAGAAGTACGAGCTCTAATTATCTGGAGGATTTATTTCAAGGCGTTTATGAGCGTTTCAGAAATGTCTCTCCAGAGAATTTGAAAAACGGAGAATATTTAAAAGCCAACCTACCATATACTGGAGAATTATTACTTGGACATTTAAGATATGGAACACATGGTGATAATACCATTGAAACCTGTCATCCTTTTCTTCGACAAAACAATTGGATTAGTCGGAATCTGGTTTTAGCCGGAAACTTTAATCTGACAAATGTTGACGAGATGTTTCAAGAATTGGTCTCTTTAGGGCAATACCCAAAACAGAAATCTGATACGGTTACTATCTTAGAGAAGATTGGACACTTTTTAGATGATGAGGTAAATCGCCTACATACCTGGTTTAAACCTGATGGGTATACAACAGAAGAGTTGAATGAGCTGATTTTTGAAAATTTGGATGTTCAGCGCGTATTACGAAGAGCGAGCAAACGATTTGATGGGGGTTATGTGATGGGTGGACTGATTGGTCATGGAGATGCTTTTATGATGCGCGATCCAGCAGGGATTCGCCCTGCTTTTTATTATGCAAATGGGGATGTTGTAGTTGCAGCATCTGAACGACCTGCTATTCAAACGGCCTTTGATGTTCATATTTCAAAAGTAAAAGAATTAAAGCCGGGACATGTTTTAGTGATCAAGCGGAATGGTACCGTTGAAGAAAAACCGTTTATAGAACCACTACAACGAAATGCCTGTTCTTTTGAACGTATTTACTTTTCAAGAGGGACAGATCGAGATATTTATTTGGAACGGAAAAAGCTCGGAGAACAATTAGTGGAGAATGTGTTGAAAGAAGTGGGGAATGATTTTAAGCACACCGTTTTTTCTTTCGTCCCAAATACTGCGGAGTCTTCTTTCTACGGAATGATTAAAGGTGTAGAAAAAAAGTTGAACAAGTATAAGTTGGAGAAAATTAAAGCAATGGGTTCTGATATCAAACCCAAGCGTCTGGAAAAAATTCTCAATATGTCGGCGCGAGCGGAAAAGATAGTAGTGAAAGATGTAAAAATGCGAACCTTCATTGCGGATGATTCTTCTCGCGGTGATTTAGTTTCTCATGTATATGATGTGACTTATGGTGTGGTAGAAAACGAAAAAGATAATTTAGTGTTAATCGATGATTCGATTGTAAGAGGCACAACCTTAAGAGATAGCATTATAAAAAGTGTATCCCGCCTTCGGCCAAAGAAGATTGTTGTAGTGTCTTCCGCGCCTCAGATTCGATATCCGGATTGTTATGGGATTGATATGTCAAAATTAAAAGAGTTTGTAGCTTTCCGAGCTATGGTTGCATTGCTGAATGATACTGGACAAAGTCATTTACTTCAGGAGACTTACGAACGATGTAAAGCTCAGGAGAATAAGCCAGCGGAAGAAATCACCAATGAGTTACAAGCTTTGTATGATGTGTTTACTTATGAGCAAGTCTCAGATAAAATCGCTGAAATTATTACGCCAGAAGGTATAAAACCTGAAGTGAAAGTGATTTATCAAACCATTGAAGACTTGCACGAAGCTTGCCCAAATAATAAAGGAGATTGGTATTTTTCAGGCAACTATCCAACGCCTGGTGGAAATAGAGTCGTAAACCGCGCGTTTATTAATTACATGGAGAAGTGTGATAAGAGAGCTTACTAAACATAGGTGAAAGGTGAAAGGTGAAAGGTGAAAGGTGAAAGGTGAAAGGTGAAAGGTGAAAG
>CAYXQH010000505.1:0-4936 GCA_964467425.1 uncultured Saprospiraceae bacterium | reverse complement strand
GTTAGCAAGTTAGCAAGTTAGCAAGTTAGCAAGTTAGCAAGTTAGCAAGTTAGCAAGTTAGCAAGTTAGCAAGTTAGCATTTAATAAACTTAATATTTGCTAACCTGTTTCACTTGCTAACCTATTCTAAAACCTCATTTATTTTAACTAAGTATCTCTGATTCTTCTACTGCTTCTGTTGAATGAGCAAAATCCCATTCCCCTTTCACGACTCTTGTCACATAGCAATTATCTGCTTCCTTGATTAATTTTGCTTTTTGCTCATCAGTAATATCGCCTTCGATTTTAATAATCGTCTCAACACGGGTAGACATTTTTCCGCCTTCTCCACGAGTAACTACTTGCGATAATTCTGCATCAACGTTTCCAATCTCCCAGCCTTTTCGGCGAGCAACGTTTCTTACTGTTGCCACTTTACACATCGCAATCCCTGCCAAAACCAATTCCGTTGGAGCAAGTCCAAGATCTGTTCCTTTCGCTGCGATAGGTTCATCTCCAAGAATACTATGTCTTCCATTTGAAATAATAGATTGATATCCTGTCGGTATATTTTTAATTTTTATTTTGGTTGCCATGATATATGATTTTATCGTGATTTAATATTTTTTTCTTTTTAAGTATTAGTCAAAAATTAAATTCCCTCTTTTAATTTCTTCAAATAGCTCGAAAAACCTCATTATCAATCGGTTATTCCTTCACTTTTTGAAGAAAATCGGGAATTAATTATTTGACCGGTACTAAGCTGCAATCAATTTATTTAGATTGTCAGAAATAATTTGTTGTGGCTGCAAGCCTTGTTGTTTACCAACTAGTTCTCCATTTTTAAAATAGAAAAGCGCTGGGATACTTCTTACTCCAAACTGAGCGGACAGCTCACGGTTTTGGTCTACATTAACTTTAACAATTTTTGCTTTACCATCAAATTCTTCAGAAAGCGTTTCCAATCTTGGAATAAGTGATTGACAAGGTCCACACCAATCTGCATAAAAGTCAATTAATACGACATCGTTTTCATTGATTGTATTTTGGAAGTTGTCTTTATTGATTTGTTGTAACATGATAAATAGTTTTATAATTAGTAAAATAGTTTCTTAATAAATACAATACAAAGATGCACCTAAAAGTAAGGGAAACGTTAGGCAGGATTTCCCGACCTGTTAACCGTTTTTCCTTTTAGCTAAAAAGTGGTTTATTTTCTATGGTTTTTCTATTACTTTGCAGAAAATTAAAAGAATATCATATGAGAATCCTTCTATTCGCGCTAATCAGCTTATTCGCTTCCTGTTCAGGTCCAATCCAGCAAAAAATGACCAAAGAGCAAGGTATTATTAATGACGCTATCAAGACACATGGCGGTATATTATATGGGCAGGCGAATTATAATTTCGTCTTTCGAGACAAAAACTATTCCTTCAAACACGATGACGGGAAGTACACGTACACGCTTCAACAAAAAAAGAATGATCGTGAAGTATTTTATGAATTAAATAATGACTCGTTCACCAGATCTGTCAATGGAGTAGCTTCTAACTTGAGTGAAAAAGATAAAATCCGGTATAGCAATAGCTTGAATTCCGTCATTTACTTTGCCCTACTACCCTACCGCTTAAACGACCAGGCTGCTATAAAATCCTATAAAGGGGTGATCAAAATAAAAGGGAAAAGCTATCATGCTATTGAGGTGAAATTTAATGAAAAGAATGGAGGAACCGACCATGAAGATATTTTCATGTATTGGATCAATGAGCAAACAAAGACGATGGATTATTTAGCTTATGAATTTCATGTCAATGGTGGTGGTGTCAGATTTAGAAACGCCTATAACCCTAGAAACGTTGATGGCATCCGCTTTCAGGATTATGAAAATTATAGCGCACCAACAGGCACCAAACTAACTGACTTGCCAGCTTTATTTGAAAAGGGAAATCTAAAACTATTATCTAAAATAGAATTGGAAAAAATTCAAAAAGAGAATTAACCTTCTGACTAATTAATAAGTTTATCAAACTGCTTTTTATTAGTCTCTTTGCGTCTTTTGTGATTATTTCAAACACAGAGTCACAGAGGTAGTATAGATTTTACTGAATTGAGTTTCTTAAAAAAAAATCTACTTTGTGCCTCAATGATTCAGCATTCGGTATTCGGTTTTTCTATGATAAAACCAGTGTTCCGTTTGGGCTTTTCACTTTTAATTCAAAAGCAATAGTGTCCGATTCCATAATTTCAAGACCTAGCTCAAAGGGAATCAATTGCTTCTTTAATGTGGAAGCTGCCGGATGATGAAGTCGAAAATCAATGATTGAACAGTTCTGTTTTAAGCTTTCCGTTGGATGTTGGGAATCTTGCCAATCCAGTAAAAAAGGAATCATTTCAATTTTGGGAGAAGCCAATGGAATACTCAGTCGCCAATTTAAAATAGTTCCATCCTTTTTCTCACGCATCCCTGTTTTCGTTTCGGCAAGCAAAGGATTTATTTTTTCTAAAATAGAACAATCCCTTTCCATATCATTTGACTTAATAGCAAAACGGGTAATGGTTGGTTCAGTAATTAAATTCATCCCCATCCAAAGAGGAGCAGGAACATTATTATTGTCAGGATCGATCGCTAAAAGTTCAAAGTAAATGTTCTCTCCCAAATTCACCAAAGCATTGTGGGTTCCCTGATGAAGATGTTTTCCTCCGTAGGTTGGCCGAACGCCGGAAAGTTTTTCAAAATCATCCATACCTTGCTGAAGATTCGGAACAGCATAAACGATATGATCTATTTTACTCATAGTTTTTTCGTTTACTTTTTAAATCAAAGTCTTTGCACGTTGCTTTCGATATTCAACAGGAGAGACACCTTGTTTATTTTTAAAAAATCGACTAAAGGATTGGAGACTGTCAAAACCAATTTCATAAGCAATTTCACTTACCCCTTTTTCTGTATAAGCCAGGAGCCTTCTAGCTTCTAATAAAACACGTTCCTGAATAATTTGCAATGGTGTCTTTTGATTTTGTTTTGAAAATAAATTAGATAAGGTCTTCGGAGATTTGTTTAACAATTCGGCATACTCTCCTACCGTATGCTTTGATTTAAAATTAGTCTCGACTAAATAATTAAAGGATCGGACAATATCATGTGTTTCTTTATCCAGTTGATGAACATTGGTTTGTTCTTTAATCAATCGGGTACAAAGAATGATCAAGCGAGTCAGCATCATTTGGAGCATCTCAATCTGCAAAGTATCTCTAGATTTCATTTCCAATATGAACATTTTCCATAAGGTCTCGAATTTTTCAATTTCCTCGGTTGGAATATTTATTATTGGAACTCTTGAAGCTCCATAAAACAAAATACCTTTACAGCCTACTTCATTATCATGATCTCTTACACAATAAAAGGGTCGGTTAAATCGAATCAATCGCAATTGATCTACTTTTTTTACCTGTACCCGATGAAACTCTGTCAAGAAAATTAATTGATTTTTTCCAATACAATGTTCAACTTCATCAATAATAAGACAGCTATCAGCTCCCTGACTCCAAAGAATAGACAGACTACTTTCCAATTGATCTTTTAATATATCACAGTTTTCCGGAGTAATATCTTTCAACAATAAAAACTCCTCCGTTTTACCAGTAAAAAGCATAATTTATTTTTTTATAAAAATACCAAAAAGTTCATTCCCCATTCTTGGTTTAATAGAATTGCTTGCCGTTTCAAAGACTTTAACATCAAAATAAGGTGCTAAATAAGAAAGGTACTCTTCCTTGTCTCCTCCAAAAGGACGCTTCACCATATCTCCAGTCAAAGGGATGTCAAACCATAATCCTACAAGCTTTGCATTTGGCTTCAACAATGTAGCCATTTTCTCTCCGTATCTTTTCCGATTTTCTGGAAGTGGCGGGAAAGAGCAAAAAAAGGTTTGTTCAAAAATCAGATCATATTGCTTTTGATGTTCAAAAAAGTTCTCGTGTATTAATTGATCTTTTGGGAAATCAGGAACACGTTTAGAAAAAGCTTCCAAAGGTGTTGTCGAAATATCCATTACAAAAGTATTGGTAAATCCATTTTTAAAAAGATACTCTGCTTCGTAGGCATTTCCTGCACCGGGGATTAAAATCTTTACAGATTTATCTTCTAGCTGATCTATGTACTCTTTAAGTGGCGTTGAAGGATATCCAATGTCCCAGCCCGTTCTTTCTTCTTTATATCGAGTTGACCAAAAAGCTTCTTCTTCTTTTGTATCAAAAGGCATAGTATTTCTTTTTATGGTTGTTTAGCATAAAAACAAAAAATCTCCAACTTAGTTTTAAATACTGAAAAATTGATTAGAACAAAAAGATAAGCAAAAAAAATCTCCTACATTCGGAGGCTATTGAATGTAGGAGAACTAAACATACTATGAGAAAACTACACAACCACAATATCTTAGTATTTTATCTAATATGAAAGGACAAATTATGTAATGGGGACATATTACAATTTAATGGTATATATTTTTTAGTTAATGGTTAGACCAGACAAGCATTTGAAACAATAAAAGTGAAATCTGTAGAATTACAAAAACTGTAAATCGCTTTTTTAACCATACTACAACAATAGGAAGCAAGGGTACATAAGCGATTTTGAATGGAAAAGGATGATTTGTTGAGTTTAGGGCAAAAAAAATTCCTACACCTCAGAAGGGAAGAAGATGTAGGAAAATTAAACATACTATGAGAAAACTAGGCTCAAGGTAGGTTAGGTTCTACACCTATAAAACATACAATTACGGAATGGACAGAAATGAAGGGTCAGTGGTTAGGATATTTTAGATAACGGTAATAGGATGGAGGTTAAAATACCCGAACTATCGGGATTTTATTAGATGAGCGGAGAGAAAAAAATTCCTGCACCTCAGGAGGGAGCAAGATGCAGGAAGATTAAACAAACATACTATGAGAAAACTCC
>CAYXQH010000504.1:0-4946 GCA_964467425.1 uncultured Saprospiraceae bacterium | reverse complement strand
TTATATAGAAGAAAAACTAAAACAAGTACTCCCTGAGTATATGGTTCCGTCTACCATAATTTCTGTTGAAAAAATGCCTTTAACGATTAATGGCAAAATTGATAAAAAAGCATTATTACAAATACAAAAACGTTCAGAGATTGTAACAGTATTTAATGAAAATAACGAAATAGAAAGCAAACTACTTAGTATTTGGAGTAAACTGCTGGAAAAAGAACCGGCAACAATAAATAGGAATACAGGCTTTTTCCAAATGGGAGGAAACTCTTTATTAATCATGGAAATGCAACATGAAATTAAACACACATTTTCCATAGATGTTCCCATCGAATCCTTATTTCAAAATGCTACTGTAGCACTTCAATTACAACTTCTAAGAGGAGAGAGTAATACAGGTCCTGAAAATACAACGCAGCCTGATTTATCAAACCGACCGCTACGCTCAAAAGAAGAAGAAAGTACCGATATAGCTGTAATAGGAATGGCCATAAAAACGCCCGGAGCCAAGAATATTGAACAATTTTGGAATATACTTAAAAACGGGAAAGAACCACTAAAGTATTTTACAGATGAAGAACTTGAACGTGTAGGAGTTTCAAAAAATACGCTAGATAATGAAGCTTATGTAAAGGCAGGATTCTTTCTGGACGGAAAAGAATATTTTGATTCTTCTTTCTTCGGATATCTTCCAGACGAAGCCAAATTAATGGATCCGCAAACCAGGATATTCCATGAAGTGATCTGGGAAGGACTTGAAGATGCCGGCTGTGACCCTTTAAACTATGATGGTTCAATAGGATTGTTTGCCGGATTAACTTCCAACTTAAATTGGGAGGTTTATAGTATGTTAAATAATGATGGGCAAAAGGTCAATTCATTTACAGCTGCTCAGTTACAAAATAAAGATTTTGCCAATTCTCTAATCGCTTACAAACTTAATCTAAAAGGAGGGGTATATAAACTAAATACGGCATGCTCAACATCATTGGTTGCCATACATAGAGCTGTTGAAAGTTTGCTTTCAGGTGAAAACCAAATAGCTATGGCAGGAGGAATATCCCTGAAGAAAAATTTTGATAGAGGATACTATTTTCAGGAAGGAATGATCAATTCTAAAGATGCTCATAACAAGGCATTTGATAATGATTCCAGCGGAACTGTAGAATCCGAAGGCGCAGGAGTAGTGGTTTTAAAAAAGCTAAAAGATGCTATAAAAGATGGTGATAATATTGTTGCGGTAATAAAAGGAAGCGCAATCAATAATGATGGCAATAGAAAGGCAGGATATACAGCGCCAAGTTTAGACGGACAAAAAGAGGTCATAAAAAAGGCACAACAGGTTGCAGGAATACAAGCCAATAGCATTAGTTATGTTGAGACTCATGGCACCGCAACCAGATTAGGAGATGTCATTGAGTTTGAAGCCTTGACTCAGGTCTTTGATCGATCAGCTTCCAAATTTTGTGCGATAGGGACAGTGAAAAGTAATTTAGGACATATGGATACAGCTGCGGGAGTTGCAGGATTCATAAAAACGGTACTCTGCTTGAAAAATAAAAAATTAGTACCATCATTACATTTTACCAAACCGAATGCAAACTTATCCTATGATGCCTCTCCGTTTTATGTCAATACTGAATTTAAAGAATGGAGTTCTAAAGAAAATAATTTATTAAGAGCAGGAGTAAGCTCTTTTGGAATAGGAGGTACAAATGCACATGTGGTGGTTGAAGAATTTCTTTCAAACGAGGAAAAAACAGCATCAAATTCGGATCAAATAATTGTTCTTTCAGCAAAAAACCAAGAAGCATTAAAAGAGCAAAAAGAAAACCTGAAAAAATTCACAGAACAAAATAAAAATCAGTCTATAAATAATATTGCCTGGACCTTACAAGCCGGAAGGAAATCTTTTTCTCAAAGAGCCTGCCTGCTTGTAAACTCCACTACAGACCTTATAGATAAATTAGATGATGAGCAACACATTGTTCATGGTGTTGTAAAAGAAGGGAACAAAAAAATAGTATTTATGTTTCCGGGGCAAGGAACCCAATACCTTAATATGGGAAGAGGTTTGTACGAGTCAGAGGGAGTTGTTAAGGAAGTCATGGATCAGTGTTTTGAAATAATTTCTTCTAAATATAATAGAAATCTTAAAGAGCTTTTATTTACAGAAAACGAAGATGCAAGTATTATTAATCAAACAAAAAATACGCAACTACTGCTTTTTATCTTCGAATATGCTTTAGCAAAACAACTTCAACATTATGGGATACAGCCAGATGTTATGATCGGACACAGCATAGGCGAGTATGCTGCCGCTTGTATTAGTGGTGTATTGTCTTTGGAAGATACTTTGCGATTAGTATTACTCAGAGGAGAAATGATTCAAGGTTTGCCTAAAGGTGCTATGATCAGCATAAACTTGAGTGCTGAGGAAGTGGAGCCATTTCTGAATGATTCTATCGATATTGCTGCGATTAATACGGGGCAAGGATGCGTCCTCTCTGGAGATTTTGAAGCAATAGCAGAATTTAAAAAACAATTAGATGATTTTGAGATAAGCTATAAAGACTTACATACTTCTCATGCATTCCATTCGCAAATGATGATGCCTGTTGCAGAAGAGTTTACAAAGGAGGTGAGACAAATAACCAGAAATGCCCCTACAATACCATACATTTCAAATGTAACCGGAAAAGAAATTTCAGGGACTGATATTCACGAAGATGATTATTGGTTTAATCATATCCGTAAAACTGTTCGATTTGCCGATGGATTGCAAACTATCTTTAAGATCAATCAAGATCTCATTTTTATTGAAGTAGGACCAAGTAAAACTCTAAGCAATTTTGTTCGACAAAATAAACCTCAAACCCATTCGGGAGTTAACGTAGTAAACTTAGTAAGACATCCAAAAGAAGTTTATGATGATAGTGAATATTTCTTACGTGGACTAGGTACTTTATGGACAAAGGGGACGGACATTCAATGGTCAGAGATTCATGGCGAAAATAAACCTCGAAAGACTTCTTTGCCAACATATCCTTTTGCTAAAATAAAATATCCTATCGGTGCGGATTTACATAAAATGATAGCTGAAAGAATGACTCTTTCAAATACAGCAAAACTTTCGGACACTTCCAAATGGTTTTATAAACCTTCATGGCACTCTGATACAATAATCCTTACAAATGATAAATCCGCTACTTTCCGCACAAGTTTAATATTCATGGATGCCTATGGATATGGCGATAATATTATCAATAAGCTGGATAGTGAAAACAAAACGATCACAGTATTTAAAGGACTTGATTTTGAACAAAAAAGCCAGCTGGAATTCATTGTTAATCCTGAAAATGAAGCCCACTATAAGCAATTGTTTGAGCAGTTGAAAAAGCAGAAAACATTGCCGGATAATGTCTTGAATTTATGGTCGATAGATGAAGAGGGCAATAATGGAACTAAGCCCGCATATTCCTTTTCGGATTATTATAATTCATTGTTTTTAGCAAAAGGAATAGTATCAGTTTTTGCAAAACATAAGATTCATCTGACTATGGTTACCAACAAATCATGTCAGATTATTGGTAATGAAAAGGTCAAGGCAGAGAAGGCCTTAATGAATAGTATTGCCCTTGTGATTGCTCAGGAAAACCCAACAATTTCTATGAAATGCATAGATATAACGTTGAAAGACGATAAATCAAAAATAAGCGAAGCCATTATACATGAAATGAAAGGAGGAGGGACGGACAAGTTTATTGGATATAGATTTAATAAAAGATGGCTTAAAAAATATACTCCCTTAATGCTCAGAACGCCTGAAAAAGAGCAGATCAATATAAGACCCGGAGGAGTGTATCTTATTACTGGAGGATTAGGTGCTTTAGGACTGCTCTATGCTGAATATCTTTTAAAAAATTATAATGCATCAATTTTACTGATCGGAAGAACTAAGCTGAAAGATAATGACCTCAAGAAAAAACAATTGGCTAAGCTGGAAGCAAGTGGAAATGTTTTGTATGTATCAGCAGATATTAGTAATGAAGCAAAATTTGCTTCAGCTGTAGAAAAAGGAGAGTCGGAGTTTGGAAAAATAAACGGAGTAATTCATGCAGCCGGATTTACAGGGAAAGATGCAATGAAAGCAATTTATTTTACAACAAAAGAAGTCAGTGAAAAACACTTCGCACCAAAAATAAAAGGAACGTATTCATTGATAAACATATTTAAAGATTATGAATTAGATTTCTGTTTGTTTACTTCTTCATTAGCTGGAATTACCGGAGGGAAAGAGGTCATAGACTATGCTGCGGCAAACATATACTTAGATACGATTTCAAATCTCGGAAGTATAAAAAATAGCATTAGTGTTAATTATGATGGACTAAACTTTAATAATGAAACCTATGAATATGGCATGAATCAAAGTGAAGCCATTTTGGTTCTGGAGAAAATACTCTCCTGTAAAGCAATTCCGCAAATTGTGGTGTCTGTCGGAGACTTGGAGCATCGAATGCAAAAAAATATTCAGAATCCTGTTGAGGAAAAAATGAATGATGCTCAAGAAACCATTCAAGAATTAGAAATAAATAGAAACCATTTAACTACTGCTTACGCAGCGCCACTTACAACGACAGAAAAAGACTTAAGGGATCTTCTTGTTGACTTCTTCGGAATGAAAGGAATAGGAATATTGGATGATTTTTTCGAATTAGGAGGCGATTCATTAAAAGCAATGTCTCTGGCAAATAGCATTCATAAAAAGTTTAATATAGAATTAGGTATAAACGATTTCTTTATAAATCCGACGATTAAAGGATTGGCAAAAAAAATAGACACACTCCAGCAAATAAGTCAAGACAAAGAAGTTGTAATTAATACTAAATACGAAGACATAATATAAAATGCAGGATTTTATTGAAAAAATATCAAACCTGGATATT
>CAYXQH010000503.1:0-4946 GCA_964467425.1 uncultured Saprospiraceae bacterium | reverse complement strand
AACATTTAGATTGGTGTGTTGGAGAGGAATTTAATGGCATAGAAATTTGGCAGGACACCACAGTCCAGATTTTAACGGAATTTATAGAATACGACAGTGTGCATTTTGTTCATTTGAATTTGTTTCCTCAGGTACATGATTCGTTGACGGTTGATGCTGAAGTTGGGAGTTATTTTGAAAACGTGCTGATTGAAGGAGATACTATTTTTACTATAAACTATACCGATCAAAACGCTTGCGATAGTCTGGTAACTTATACTATAACTGGGTTGACCAATGTCAATGAAGTATCTGCAGAGTTTAAAGGGGTGAGCGTTTTTCCGAATCCAGTAGATGACTTTTTGCTTGTATTAAATCATGAAAGTAGTAAAGCGCAAGAGTGGAAGTTGTCAAATAATCTTGGACAACCAATTTGGAGAAAGACATTAGAATCGAATGAAAGCTTATCGAAAATTTCAATAAAATCGCTTCCCGCGGGAGTCTATTGGCTCCATGTGAAAACTAAGACTGGAACTGGGGTTTGGAAGATAGTAAAGTCTTAGGAAAATTGAACTTAAGTCGGTTCATTGTAATTGGCTTAAGTTCCTATTTGTTTTAAAAACCAATCTTTCTCTGCAAAGATTTCTGTACTGCTTACTCTTTTACGAAAAGCTTCTTTTTCTTTTTTGCTCATAACAGAGAGTTGAAGTAATTGTCGGGTGAAAGAAATGATGGTACTGTAATGCTCTTTACGATAACCCAAGTCTTTACTACGTTGTAAATATACCCGAAGGCTCTCCAGTGAACTTTCTAAAGGGTCAAATTCTTCCAGCTCATAATAAATTTTTATTTGTAAAACTCTGGCGCCAAGGAGAAGAAAGGAAGCTTTGGTTTCAACTTGAATTAATTCTTTTAAACTATTTTCTAATTGACCTTGTTCGTAGAATAATTTCCCAAGACTATAATGGAATAAGGGTTCTTTAAAAGATGGTTTTAAATGTTCTTGATATTGATGGATAAAATCGTTAGCCCATTCGTGTTCGTTCAGTTTTGAAGAGAGCGTTACGATATTACTGTACGTACTTTCCAGCATAATTCCATCCTCCAATAAATATCCTTGTTTCAAACTTAGCCGATAAAGCTCTAAAGCTTCTCGGATAAATAATGCAGAGCCTGTGTTTAATCTTCGAATCGCATAGTTGATCGTGAGGGTATAGATGTCCCGCATTTCAGATGGCGGAAAATATTGTTGATATGCTATAATAGTTTCTCTTAGTTTTAAGAAAAAGTGTTCGCTATCTTTTGAACTAATCGCCTGGTAGCAGTAGTAATAAACTGCGATGGTTGGTATATCAAGATAAGTGGGCTTCGCTGCAATATAATCGAGCACCTCTTTTAAAAATCCAATTTGATATTTTTCTTGCTTGATGATTTCTCTTGAAAGCGCATAACATGCTTGTCGAAGTTTTGCAGCTAGAATGTAGGCATCTAAATGATCGCTGACTTCCTGAAGATTCGTTTTCTCTTTTCGATTAATACTGATGACATAATCATATTTTTCAAAAGATAAATCGTGCTGACCTTGTAAGTAGTCTGTGTCTCTAAAGGTTTGTTTTTCCAAAGCTCGTCCCGCATCTCGAATCGCTTCTTTAAATAACTTTTCTTGTTGTATATTACGATACGCTTTGGCGAGATAAAATTTCTTTTGTGCCTCGTTTTTGCGTATTTCAACAATCGCCATATACTCCTCTAGTAATTTAAAAAGCCGTGAAGTGAGGAGATTCCATTTTTTAATTGAATAAGCTTGATTTGGAAATAGCTTTGTCCAATATTCTTTTGGAGGATACTTTCTGCCTTTCTCTTGAATCCAGGCACCTAAAAGCTGCTTCACATCATTCCGATGGTTGAATAATGGAGTGGAAATGAACAGATGAAATTTCGTCAATTCTCGTTTTTCGAGCTTATTTAGAAGGTTAAATAGCTTCATTTTTGTAAAAGCAGTGTTTTTTAGATATAGTTATGAAAATTAAATTTGTGCATTTTTTAGTGTAAATATCTGATTATCAGTGATTAAATAAATGTTAATTCTGTATCAATTTAAAATTTTGTTCTTTTTAAAACAAGTAAATAGCTTCATTTTTACAATACCAGAGCCGGATTAAAGAAATACTTTAAAAAAAATGAACTATGAAAAAGCGATTCATTCTATACGTTCTAATGTTGCTTGGTCTTGGAAACTTAAATGCTCAGACTTGCCTTCCTGATGGTTTTACCTTTTCTACTCAGGCTGAAGTCGATAGCTTTTCCATATTATATCCTGATTGTAAAGAAGTGTTGGGGGATCTTTATATAGGGTATTTGCAACCTGTAGAAATTACAGATCTTAGCGCTTTTAGTGAACTAGAAGAAATCGGAGGAGATTTAAGGATTAGAAATACGGAGGTTGCTAGTTTGACTGGGTTAGAGTCTATACATACCGTCGGAGGTATTCTGGATGTTTATAGAAATGATAATCTGCAAAACCTTTCTGGCTTAAGTAGTCTTGTTCAAACAAATGATATTTCGATTCGTGAAAATAACTTACTACAAAATTTGTCTGGTTTAGATAACCTAACTTCTCCTGGAGAGGTTTTTTATATTGTAGAAAATGATGCTTTAGTAGATTTGACGGGTATGATAAGTTTGCCAGATTCTCTTTCTTCCTGGGTGCAAATTAAAGGAAACGTTTCTTTGCAAAATTTGACAGGACTTGATATTGTTAGATATATCGGAAGTTCATTTGAAATTGAAAACAATCCATCATTGATAAGCCTGTCTGGATTAGAATCGCTTGAAAAAGTTGGACTTAGGTTTGAATTAGTAAATAACCCAGCGCTTGAAAATTTATTTGGTATATCTTCCTTAACAGAAATCGGTGATCGATTACAAGTTCATGAATGCGGATTACTTGAGGATTTATCAGGTTTAGATGGATTGTCTTCTGTGCAAAGTGTTTCAATCTTTGATAATAATAGGTTAAAAAATTTACACGGACTTGAAAGTCTTACCGCATTGGAGGAGGCTATTTCGATTTTCGCCAATGATAGCTTAATTAATCTTTCAGGACTTGATAACCTGGAAGAAGTATTTCAGGTTTTGATTACTTCAAATGCAAGCTTAGTGGATGTTTCAGGTCTTGGTAATTTGACAACAGCAAATGGATCTTTTGGTGTTACATTATGTAATTCATTAGAAAACTTAAATACGCTCACTAGTTTAACTTCCGTTGGTAATTTTTCAATTTTTCATAACGATAACCTTGTTTCTCTCTCCGGATTAGAATCACTTACTTCAATGAGCGGGTATCCTCAAATCAAACATAATGAAAGCCTGCAAAGTCTCGAAGGATTAGCAAACGTAGATTTTACGAATGGGACAGATTCTATTATTATTTCTGATAATCCCTTGCTTTCAATTTGTGATCTGGACAACTTATGTACTTATGTGATGCAGGGAGGGGTTGTAAATATTGAAGAAAATGCTCCAGGATGTAATTCTCTTAGCGAACTTTTGGTAGGCTGTTTTGAAGATATACCTCATGATAATTTAGTGGGCCAAATAATTGGTGATTTAGGTCAGGATTGTTTGGAAAGTATAGATGACGTAGTGATAGAAGGTTGGTTCGTTAAAGCATTTAATGATGATTATTCGATTACGATTAGCACGGATAGCTTAGGGAATTATTGGATCCCCCTTCTTGAGGGAGACTGGAATATAGAAGCTATTTCAGCTTCTACCTTTTGGAGCTCTTGCTTTGGTGATTCTTTAGTGTATTCTGTTGCAGCAGGTGATACCATTGTGACTGATTTTTTTATGACTCCTGAAGGAGATTGCCCTTTCATTGAGTGGGATTTAAGCTTACCAAACTTAAGGATTTGTAATGAGGCGTCTTATACTATAAGCTATTGTAATAATGGCGCACTACCTGCAGATGACCTTTTGTTTTCTGTTGAATTGGATGAGTTTCTTACACTTCAAAGCGCTTCAGTTCCTTATACTATAGAGCAAGATGGTGCCATTCATTTTGAAATAGAAACATTGGATCTATTTGAATGCGATCAGTTTACTTTTAGTGCGAAAACTGATTGCGATAGCGTGGAGCTTGGTGATGTTATTTGCATTGATGTAGGGTTGTTGCCTGATGATCTTTGTTCGCCAGATACTACATGGGATGAGTCTACAATTGTTGCAACGGGAACTTGCGAAAATGATAGCATCTTTTTCGAATTGGAAAATATAGGTCCGGGAAATATGTCCCAGCCTTCTCAGTTTAGAGTGGAAATAGTTATTGATGATATTGTATTGTTAATAGATTCAGATAATTATGAATTGATAGCTGGGGGAACCGAATCGTTAAGTTACGCCATTGATGGAAATGGAATGCGATTGGAAACTAATCAAAACCCTGGACATCCAGCAGAAGATGAAATATCTGTCGTGGTTCCTAATTGTGAAAGTATTGAAAACAACATTATTTTAAATTTACTCCCTACTAATAATAATGGGGACCCGTTTATGGAAACTTTTTGTGGAACTGTAATCGGGGCCTATGATCCGAATATCAAATCGGCAAAACCTGTTGGCTTAGGCAATGACCATGAAATAGATAAGGATTGGAGTTTAGATTATACGATTCAATTTCAAAATACAGGTAACGATACTGCTTTTTTAGTTGTCGTAAAAGATACGATTTCAGATAATTTAGATTTGAGTACGCTTAAAGTCGGCGGTGGATCTCATCCTTTTACCTGGTCACTCAATCCTGGTCGAGAGTTAGTTTTTACGTTTGAAAATATACTCTTACCCGACAGTACAACCAATGAACCAGCGTCTCATGGCTTATTTGATTTTTCTATAGACCTAGTACCTGATTTGATTCCTGGCGACTCTATCAAAAATCGAGTGGGAATTTATTTTGATTTTAATGA
>CAYXQH010000502.1:0-4963 GCA_964467425.1 uncultured Saprospiraceae bacterium | reverse complement strand
TTATAAAATAAAAAATAAAACAAAATATGTTATATTGAATACTTTAGAAAGTAGCATGAAGATGAATAAAAATTACTTATTTTCCGTTCAAATAAATATCACGTCTTAAATAATTGATTTGACAGTTGAAAACTAAGCTCTATTTCCTATTTCTGTTCTTACCAGTTTGGCTATTCAGTCAACAATATAATTTTCAATCCTACCCGGTTGCGAAAGATGGTTTATCCCAATCACAAGTTTATGCGATGCTGGAAGATCACAATGGCTATCTATGGATGGGCACTAGAGGTGGTGGTTTGAATCGATTTGACGGGCGAACGTTCGAACATTTTACGGTGGATGAAGATGATTTGATCAACAATAATATAAACACCCTGTACGAAGCGAATGGACTCATCTACATTGGTGCGAATAATGGAATGAGTGTTTTTGATGGTCGAACGTTTAAAAATTACTTTATTTCAAAAGAAGAGGAAATTGCTATACGATCCTTTCAGTGGCATCAGGACCGCCTTTTGGTAGGAACAAACAAAGGGGTCTATGAGTTTGATGGTGATAAATTTAATGATTCAAAAGATTTTAATAATAAAAGGCGATTGAGGACAGATTGTTTTTTCAAAGATTCGAAAAACAGACTTTGGGTTGGGACTAGATACGGTGCAATACTTTATGATGAACTGAAAAAAACGAGGTTTAATTCTAATGATGATTTTACTGCAAATGAAGTTACTAGTATTGCAGAGGATAAAAACGGAAATATCTGGTTCGGAACGTATAAAGGGGCTTATGTTTATAATGGAAAAACCTTTGAAAACAGAAGCGTGGAAAACGGTTTAGCCAGCAATAATCTAATCGATGTTAGCGTAGATCAGAATGGCTTAGTTTGGATGGCAAGCCTGGATAGAGGAATTTCTATTTGGGATCCAATAGACAGCACTTTCACAAAATTGAATGCAGAGACTGGTCTTTGTAGCGATAATATTAGAGTTGTTTTAGAAGATAGTTGGGGGAGCACCTGGATTGGTACCTCTGGTGGAGGTGTTTGTAAATATGTTGGTCAACAATTTCTACATCGAAATATAAGCAACCGCGCTGCTGATAATCTAGTGTATGCTGTTTGTCAGGATAGTGCCGGAAGTATGTGGTTTGCGGCAGCGAACGATGGAGTAGTGCGATTGGATAGTATTGGATATACTGCTTTTGGAGCAAAAGAGGGTTTTGCCAATACAAAAACCAAAGCCATGCTCCGGGATAAAAAGGATCGACTTTGGTTTGGAACCAATGATAATGGATTAGCTTATTTCAATGGGCAGTCATTTGAATTTTTAACCAATGGCATTGAACCGATAGGTATTCTCTCCAAGGATATTGTAGAAGATGAAACGGGTAAAATATGGGTCGCAAGTGCTACACAAGGGGTCTATAGAATAGAACCAAGAGATTCGGTGGTTAAAGTAGAGTATGAAGTTGTTGATTCTAGCTACGTGAATGATTCTCTGATAGTTAGGAAGAATACCTTAACTAAAGATTCAACACTATTTTTATATAATTATGAGAAAATTGAGGAATTAAACATCAATATTAATGACCTTCACTTTGATCGGGTTGGCAGGCTCTGGTTTGCTAGCCGATATAGAGGAATTGGTTATTATAATGAAAACGGGGTCGTTACTTACACCCGCTCAATGGGACTTCCAACGAACGATATAAGGTCTATTGCAGAGGATGAAAAAGGGCATCTTTGGATTGGTACCGCAGGTTTTGGGCTGGCACGAATAAATATCTATACAGATAGCCTAAATCTGCAGCTCTATACTGAAAACGATGGGCTTTCAAGTGGTAACATATATCTATTGGAATTCGACAATGATGAAGCACTTTGGGTAGGATGTGGTGCGGGTATTGATCGACTTGATTTTGATGAAGAACAAAATATCAAAAGTGTAAAATCATTTGGAAAAGCAGATGGATTCCTAGGAGGAGAAACCTGTCAAAATGCAGCTTTGAAAGACAATGATGGAAACCTTTGGTTTGGAACGATAGGAGGGGTGACCAAATTTCTACCTGGATCAAAAGGAACGAACAATATCGCACCCAAATTACAAATAAAAGCCGTCGAGCTTTTTGGGGAGCGTTTTGAAAATACGGATTATAAAGAATGGATTGGAAAAGATAACTTATTTACAGAAGGTTTAAAGTTGCCACATCATCAAAATAAATTAAGCTTTGAGTTTTTTGGAATCAATCTGGCGAATCCTCAGAAGGTGGAATATCAATGGATGTTGGAAGGTGATGATAAAGAGTGGTCAAAAAAGAGTTTAAAAAACTATGTCAATTATACACTCGGGCCTGGCGATTATACCTTAAAGGTCAAAGCTTTTAATGAAGACCTGGTCTATAATGACCCACCTTTAGAGATGTCTTTTTGCATTTTAAGCCCGATCTGGCAACGTTGGTGGTTTATTGCAGGAGCTATTTTACTTTTAGGAAGTTTGATTGGCTTGATTTTTAAAACCCGATTAAATCAGATTCGTAGAAAAGCGAAACAGGCACAGGAGAAGCTAGAGATGGAAAACAATCTTCTCCAGTTGGAGCAAAAAGCCTTACAGCTCCAGATGAATCCCCATTTCATTTTTAATGCATTAAATACCGTTCAAAGCTTGTTTATGAGTAACGAGCAAGGAGCTGCTCGTCAGTTGCTTTCTAAATTTGCCAAACTAATGCGGGCGATTCTTGAAAACTCGAGGGCATCCGTTATTCCTCTGCAAAATGAAATTGACCTTTTAGATAATTATTTGGCTATAGAACAGTTTAGTAGACCAGGTAAGTTTGATTATACACTAACCGTTGATCCGACTATTGACCCAGATGAAGTAAACATTCCGCCGATGCTGATTCAGCCTTTTGTTGAAAATGCGATTATTCATGGAGTGAACCCGCTTAAACATGCTGGACAGATTAATCTTTCATTTAAAAAGGAGGGTAGTCAATTGGTTTGTTCTGTAGAGGATAACGGAGTGGGAAGGCAGGCTTCTGCTAAATTGCAAGAACAAAATGCCCGAAAGCACAAATCTGTAGCCTTAGATGTTACAGAAGAACGTTTAGAATTTTTAAATCAAGATCATAATAGTAAAAGCTTGGTAATCAGTGATTTAAAAAATGATGATGGAAGTATTGCTGGAACTAAAGTTTTGATAAAATTACCCTTGGAAGAGTGGTGATTTGAGTGAAAGACATTGCTTTTTTCTTATTTTTGAGCAAAATAAACACTATGAATTTAAAGTACATAATAGTTCTGTTTTTAAGCATAAGCTGCTTTTCTGCTTGTAATACAGAAGAGAAACCTTTGCCTGCTGAAAAGAGTAAACCTGTTCAGGAAGATCATTCTGGGCATGATCATGCTGGGCATAACCACGTAACATTCGTTGATTCTAAAAATTATGCGGATAATGGAGTCCAGTTTTCTATTCCGGATGGTTGGAAATATGCTGAATCACCAATTCCTGGTGTGGGTATTTACATTATGGTAGAAAAGCAAGGAGATGATGAAAGCGGGCAGCTCATTGCTAGTGTAATCAATAAAAAATTACCACTTAGTGGATATATGGGAGAAATGCAGAAGCAATTAAAAGAATCGTTTGAGTTAAACCGTGCTAAATATTCTTTTGATGAAATCCAAACGCAAGGAACCGGCGATCAGGAAACATTGAATTGCAAATTTAAACATACCATTCATGGCCTGGATTTTACGGGAACCATGAAAGCCTTCTTTTGTAATGAAAAAACGATTTATCTTTTTACACAAGAAGCTGTAGCTGATACTAAAAAGAATAAGTCTGGTTTTGATTTATTGCACAAAACATTCAAATGCCTTTAACCTCCTCAATTCAACCTTATGATAAAAGCGATAATTATTGATGATATTTCTCAGGCGGTAGACTTATTAAAAAGTGACCTTAAAAATTATTGCCCGGATGTGGAAGTAATAGGTGATGCCCCAAGTGTAGTAGCAGGTACCAAATTGCTTAAGCAGCTAAGTCCTGACGTAGTCTTCTTAGATATTGAGCTTCAGGACGGCACAGGCTTTGATATTTTGGAAATTCTTGGCGAAATTAAATTCAAAATTATATTTACCACTGCCTCAGACGAACATGCTATCAAAGCGTTCCGCTTTTCTGCGATTGATTATTTACTCAAACCTATTAACCCCGATGAGTTAATCCAGGCAGTATCCAAGATTAAAGAGAGTAAGCCAGATTCCAAAGAAAGCATTGATTTATTGCTTGATACGGTTAAGGAACGGACTGGACCGCGCAAATTAGCACTACACACACTGGATAAAATTCAGGTAACTGAAATTGATGATATCATCCGTTGTGAATCGAGTGGCAATTATACGACCTTCTTTTTTACAGATAAGCAAAAGCTGCTGGTAACTAAGACACTGAAAGAATTTGAAAAGATGTTGGATGAATTTGGTTTTATCAGAGTGCATCAATCCCATCTGATTAATGTTAATCATATCAAAGAGTATGTCAAGACTGAAGGTGGATATATCGTGATGAAAGATGGTTCAAACGTATCCGTATCGATTCGAAAAAAACCGATTTTAGTAAAACTACTTAATCAACTTTAAAGAATCCTAGATGCTTAGTTGTTTTATGCTGGTTTTTTGTGTTTTATCACTCTAAATTGTTACTTCATTATAAATAATACGTCAATAAAAATAGTGGATAGAACTAGATTAAATATTCTAAATTTTACTTTTAAATTTTCCTAGTTTTTTTCTATATTGTGGTCTTGCAAATTTTCAAAAAAGAATTTGTAAAAAACATACTTAAAAACTCTCTACTTCCAAATTCAGATTTACTACTACTTCAAGTTCTGAAACTTTGAATTTATTTATTCAAGAAGTTTCATTTATTACCCCAACAAATAATCAAACTTTTGATGAACCTGCCAA
>CAYXQH010000501.1:0-4965 GCA_964467425.1 uncultured Saprospiraceae bacterium | reverse complement strand
AAGATCCAAAAAACTGCTTCCATAAACGAATAAATACATAAACAAATAAACAATAGGCTTTTGATGCGTTTGCCCTATTTAAAAACAACCTACCCCATTTTTGCACAGTTATTTTTTTTTATCCACTTGTCCCGAACACAATAGAAAGCAAAAAAACGCAATTGATGCCTCAATTTTTAATAAAAAATAAAGGAAAAAGAACAAATAAAATGGGTCGTTTTTTTTCCCTACTCCCTAACCTTTATTTTTTTTTTGCAGCATAAAAATTGAACCTATTGGCTCAAAATTTGCCTAAAAAATTAATAAAATTTACTCTAATCTCTATTTTTTAAACCTATTCCCTCTTTTCATTAACCTCTCTATTCACTTTATATTTGCATCTTTTAAGCTGTTATTATTTATCACTCCTCATTTTATTGGTCACACAAATGGATTCAAATTTTTGAATCTTTCTTAAGTTATTTTTTGGATGCATTGAAGTTACCTTACTTGTCTCCTTTGATTATTAATGAGGGAGACAATTAACGATTTTTAATTATAGAAATAACTCAAATTTTGACTAACTATCAAGTAAGGGAGCAGGAAGTAAATAACCTACCCATTTTACTTGTTCTTTTTTCTTTATTCTTCGTTAAAAATACTCGGCGATGCTAAGGCATCGACTGCGTTTTTTGCCTCGAATAAAGAAAAAATAACTGCCCAAAATTTGGGTAGCTTATTTACTTCCAAACTCCCTAAACACTAGAATTGGTGGAACGAATAATTAATTAAATTAATAGTTTATGAATTTTTTCACAAAAGCAATCTTTATTGTCCTATTGAGCAATGCCTTTTTTACCGTATTATCTGCTCAGAATAATAAATTAAACGAACACTCTTCTTCAACGGAAAATTCAATTTCATTTAAGGAAGCTTCAAAGCCTTATAAAAGCTACAAAAAGAAAGTAATCCATTCTTCCACAAGTTGGTGTTTGGAAATGGAAAAAGAAACCCCAAATCTTCTTAAAGCCGAGAAAGAATTTTTAGACTATTTTGAGGCTCACCCTAATGAATTAAGTAAACAACGAAAAAAGTTTATTCGCTGGCTAGCTGTAAACAAATCTAAAATAGATGAAAATGGTTTCGTAATTGCGAAAACCAAAAAAAATTACAATGAGCTAATAGGAGGGAATAATCATTCTCAAATTCAAAATAGATCCGCAGGCTCCGGCACTTGGCGAATGATAGGTCCTAATAACCACAAACGTACAAGATGTAACGGTGAGTCAAGTTGGATGACAGGCGGTTATGTAGATCGGGTTTATATCAATCCCTACAATACACAAAATTTATTTGCAGGTTTCTCTTTTGGAGGACTTTGGGTCAGCCATAATCAAGGAAATACCTGGACGCTAACCGATGGAGAATTTCCGAATGGTACCAATACTTATGCAAACAATGATAGATACTATGGAGAAATAGAAGCTTGTCAATCAAGCCCATCAACTGTTTATGCTGCCACGGAAGCGGGGTTATTAAAAAGCACAAATGCAGGAGTAAACTGGAATTATTGTGCTGATTTGAATAGAACAGTTGATGTAAATAATAGACCTTATTACATTGCTGTAAATCCTAACAATCCTAATATAATCACTTCTACTTTTGGCAGAAAAGTCTATCATTCTACGAATGGTGGAAATTCATGGACGCTTGCATTTGACAATTCGGGCGGAGGCCCCAACTTAAATGGTACTGGTCAACATAATATTTCTGATTTTGGCCTTTATGAAAGAAACTATAATTTTTTCGGACTAGAAATCAATTATAATAATCCAAATATCTTATTTCTAGGTCTACGTAATAGTGACAACGAACCCTGTATCTATAAATCTACAAATGGTGGTGCTTCATTTAGCCTTTTAATAAATCTTAATGTAGTAAATAGTAGAACTATGACCACTCATATAGAATTACATACTATTGGTTCTAGCCCTAATAAATTTTTTGTTACGCCAAGGTTTACGCATGTCGATGATATTTTGGAAGATAAAAAATACGATTATGACCTAAATGGGAACCTCTTACAAGTAATTAATTTTCCAACTGATGCCGAAGCTGTTCGTATTTCTTGGGATGATGAAAATGTTGTATATAATGGAAAATATTTTGGAGAACAGCTCTATAAATCTACAAATGGTGGAGCATCCTTTATAGACATGATAAAAGTTAATCCTGACTTTTGTAAATCACTTCACGCAGATTTACGAGACATAAGTGCGGTAGGTGATTTAATACTAATGGGTACTGATGGAGGGATGTCTATTTCAAAAGATGGAGGAGTATCTATACAATCAACAGGGCATGAAATATCTGCAGTAGACCTTTGGGGCTTTGGAAGTTCGCTTCGCTCTGATATCTGTATTGCATCTATGGATCATGGCCCTACTACGATTAGAGCATTTGTAGGAGATGAAGGATGGATAGATAGAGGTGGCGCAGATGCCTTACATGCTATGGTCAGTCAATCTCATGACCGATGGGTGTACTACAATAGAAATTATGGTGGTAGGTTTAAAGAATATGTAAATCCAGATGGAACACTTTCTAACCAAACTGCTGTAGAGCCTCCTTTTAGATTAGAATACATAGAGTTTCATCCTAATATATATTCTATTGTTTATGGATATGATAGAAAAACTCTATATCGAACCATAGACAATTTTGAAAGTGAAAACTATGAAACCATTTTCACTTTTTCAAAAAATATAACTCGAATAAAAATAGCTAAGGATGATCCTAGTATCATGTACGTTTTACTTTCTAATAATGAAGTCAGAAAATCAACTGATAGTGGTGCTACATGGATTAATATTACTCCAAGTATTGGAACTAATTTTTTAGGACTAACCTTAGGTAAAACGTCTGACGATGTTTACGTTTCTTTAGGAAATTCAACAAGTCCTATAAAAATAATTAGATCGATGGATGGAGGTAGCTCATGGCAAGATTGGACTTCTCCCAATTTACCTGTTAATGCTTCTCCTACTATTGCCTACCAAATGGGTACAGATGGTGGTGTCTATATGGCATATACAGGTATGCAAGGGGTATGGTATAGAAATAACTCCATGAGCCAATGGGAAGAACTTGGTAGTGGTTTGCCGATGTTTGGCTATATTAATAATGACAATATTTTCCCTGTACCTAATAAAGGAGTTGTAAGAATGGGGTCATCAAGAGGCGCATGGGAACATGATGTATTTGAACCTTCTGATTTAGTCGCTTGTTTTTCTGTGAAGGATACTAAGGTAACTTGTTCTAATCAAATAGTTGAATTTATTGATAATTCTTATGCAGCTCCAGGGAATTTAAATTACAATTGGTCTTTTGAAGGAGGAACTCCAGCTACCTCTACCGCTCAAAAACCCGAAATTATCTATTCGACTCCTGGTACTTATGATGTCACGCTTACGATTTCGGATGGAAACGGAAATCGTAATACTCGTACGCTTACTGATTTTATGGTCGTGACGAATGATTGCAATGATGGAATATTAAATCCTTATGAAGAAAATTTTACTTGTAATGATAATAATATCCCCAATAGTTCAATTATCTCTCCTGGAGAAGAAGTATTGATTAAAGATTTTACAGATGAAAGTGGAAGTGAGTTTTTTGTTGATTTAAATATATCTACTAACTGTTTGAGTAAAACTGCTAATTTACAGGCACTCATTGATATAGAATTTAATACAATTACAGTATCTAAATATTTTCATTTCAATGAATCAACTCTAAGTCCTTTACTTGGAGACCGAACTGAAATTGTAACTTCACTTCAATCAACCTTTGGTAAAATTTCATTTGAAATTCGAGAGAAACGACTATATTTAAAACTAGTTGAAAGTCCATGTGGGGCTGTAGGCACTGCTATAGTTCGAGCCTCTTGTTGGTCTGGTGTCTGTCAAAATTCAATACCAGCTACTGATTTGATATCTGGTGGTGAAGAGTTAGAAATAATAGATTTTGTTAGTTCTTCTGAAGAGGTGTTTTTTGTTAGACTAAATAGCTTTGTTCAATGTTATGGTAAAACTTCAAAACTATTAGCCATTATTAACACCTCCACGCAAACCATACAAGTTGTAGATTATTATCATTTCAATAAAGATACTAACGGTTCCGTTTCAGGTAATGGGTCTAATTCAATTACTTCAATTAGTAGTGCATTCGGACAAATATCTTATCGAATTGATGGAACTAAACTTTATTATAAATTAATCAGTAATGCATGTGGTGCAAGAGGAAGATCAGAAGTATCCTGTTGGAAACCACTCGATTCTTGTTCGCCAATGATAGGAGAAAGTTGCGATGACAACAATTTATGTACAGAAAATGATACTTATGATTCCAATTGTAACTGTGTAGGTGTCTTGAAGGATAGTGATGGCGATGGAGTTTGCGATGTTCAAGATATTCCAGACCCGTTCGCTTGTGAAAATACCATCCCTGAAAGTGCATGGTTAAACATAGGAGATGAATTTTTGATAAATGATTTTTCAGATGAAGAAGCAAGCGCATTTTATGTTAGTTTAAACCTAAAAACTAATTGCTATAATAGCAATGCGTCAATTAAAGCAATAGTAAATATTACTTCTGACAGGATTCAATTAATCGATTATAGTCATTTTAATAGACCATCTGGAAGTTCTGCCTCTGGTGATTTAACAAATACCATAAGTTCTGTTTCTACCGATTTTGCAAACATTTCTATAAATGTAAGAAACCAAAAACTATACTTAAAAATTGTTAATAATGCATGTGGCAGTATAACAAGACTAACGGCTTCTTGTTGGTCGCCTTTTTGCAATGGTGAGCTAACATTCGGTGATAGCTGTGATGACCAAAACCCTAACACTATCAATGATGTAATTCAAGATGATTGCTCCTGTGCGGGAATCATCACTTTTGACTGCTCTAATTTATCAG
>CAYXQH010000500.1:0-4972 GCA_964467425.1 uncultured Saprospiraceae bacterium | reverse complement strand
TGGAAGATCTTTTCAAAATATGTTTCTTCAATACCGATACCATTATCGACAAACTGAAGAACAAGTTCTTCTTTATTCAACATAGATTTCACAAAAATATTTGGCGTTGATTCTTCATTATATTTGATACCATTTTCAATAAAGTTTTGGAATAAAATCGTCATCTCTGTTTCATTACAATAAAAATCAGGCAAGGGAAAAATATATAAATCAACATTTTTTTCTTTGATCAAATCCATTAAATTGAACTTCACTTTTTCAGCAACAGAATGCAGACTTACCATTGATCGCTTGCGTTCTTTTCCAGAAGTGATTTTTGAATATTCTAAAATATCTGTAACCAGAAAATTCATTTGTTCAGCCCCACTTCTTGCAAAGTCTACCTTTGATAAAAGCTCATCATATTTTTCTTTTTGTATATCCCTTTTTATTAAATCCAAAAAGCTAACAATGGTTCTAAGAGGAGACTTTAAATCATGAGAAGCGATATAGGTAAATTGTTCTAATTCCTCCGTTGTTTTTTCCAGGTTAGTGTTTTTAATTTTTAATTCTTCTATTAAACCGTCCTGTGCTTTCTGCTGTGTATTTATTTTGTTTTGATAATAATATAAAAGCGAAAGAAACCAAACCGCGCAAACAATAAAGGCAAACATATTGTCATAAGGATTGTCTATAAAACTAAATAGAGGAGGATAGAAATATAAAAAGATGTTAGCTGAAATATAGGAAACAGCTAATGAAAGATAATAGCGAAATCTTTTTTGGGGAGACGATTCATACAGAACATAGATCAAAAGCAAGACCACGGTAAGTATGCTTTCTTCGCCAAAAGAACCACCAATAGCCACGATTTCGAGAGAGATAAATACAGGAAGTACGCCGGCAACAATAAACTTAGAAATAGGAAATCGATTTAAACTATTGAGAACGAGCAACATGATCTGAATACCGGCAAGCACAAAGGCTAAAATATTATAGATCGTCTCGATACCAAGTAAGAAACCTACTATACCCATGCAAAAACAGACGATAGTCCCCATAAAGGCCATTTGGTTCATTAGCCTTATAATCAAATTCTCACTCGATTTTCCCCCTCCGCCAAGAGATTGTATTTTTCCCCAGAATGATTTATTCTCGTCTAAAGCTGTCATAATTAAGGCCAAAAGACCGTTTAAAGTATTTATCTAAACGGATCTTTTCGTAATTGGTTCTGTTTGTTAGATTTTTTAAGAATATTGGTGCATTTCTTGATTAATGACGGGTATGAAAGCTTCAAAAATTAAACCAGAAGATATATTACTCTTAAAAGAATTGCTTCATCTGAAAGGAGAAATGATTGTCTTTGACCCGGAAAACACCTTACTGGATAGCGACCTTTGCACCGCAAAGGATATCTCGACGCTTTTAAAAAATGCACCGCAAAAGGATGTTTGTATTAACCTATCTAACGAAAGTTTAGAACTTGTTCCGTTCGATTTTATTCTGGAATTCAATAGTGCAATTAGAAAATATAAATCATTTTTCAGGGAAGCGTTTTTGTCGATTAATAACCCAGATGGTACTATACGGTGGTTTATTCCGGATTCATCTAACTATCCTAGTTTTTTAAATTTATATAATGGTTCAGGACTAAAGGCAGCCTTGTTTAGCGTGGCTTCTCGTGTGGCATTTTATTTAGGATTGAAGCGATGGATTTGTCGAGGAGGGTTTAGTTTATATGCGAAAAAAGAAAACCATTTTAAGCAGTATTTTGCAAGTGAAGAGCTGGCTGTTTTTACTGGAACGATTGGAGAAAACAGGAAAGCGGTAGCAGCCCTGTGCAAAAAAGGGAAAGCAACCCACTTTGTGAAAATACCAATATCTAAAAACGCTAGAAAACTTATTGATACAGAAAAAAAACATTTAGACGAAGTAAACAAATTTGACCTTGCTACCCTGCATGTCCCTTCTGCTGAAATGATTAATACAGGTTTAAAGCTTACTAATATTTGCCCGAAAGAAACGCTGGCTGCGGTCAACATTACTGATGTACATTTAAATGGATTGAAGCATCTTTATTCAAATAGTGCTGAAGTAAAAGTTTTTGAAAACGTGCCCTGTTTTATGAAAATTCAGAAGCGATTGGAAAATATAAAAAAACTTAAAAGGGAAAAAATTGGATCTGTAGCAGAGCGAAAGGTAGAGCGGTTATCTTATAATCTCAAAGTACTATTTAATTCGTTTGAACGTAAAGAATTAGTAGGCGTCGCTTATGCACATGGAGATTTTACACCTTGGAATATGTTTGTCAGTTCAAATGGAATTTATGTATATGATTGGGAATTGGCAATGCCAGAGCAACTGTTTTTATACGATGCATTTCATTTTATTTTCCAGTCCAGTATTCTCATTTTGCATCAACCCTACAAACAAATTTCGTATAAGGTTAATAATTTAAAAAAGAACCCAATCGTAGTGGATATCCTCGAGCGCTACAATCAAGACTTTGATGCTTGTTATCAATGGTATTTAGTGAATAACTGTAGCTACTATCTGGAAATCTATATGCGGCAAGCTGTGCTTCATAAACAAGCAGACTGGCTGATTGATGCCTGGATTGATGCGACAAATGATATGATTAAAAGCACAAAACCCGCTAAAATCATGGTGTCGTAGCACAAAAAATCATTAACTTGCTTCCAAATAAAAAAGAATGAAAGAGGAAGCAAGCTCTCATGCTACAGTCAATACCGTTTTCATCGTTCACTTTATCTTAGTCATTATTGCTTGGGCGGGACCATTTGTCTTTCCATGGTATTTAATGGTTTTAGGCTATGGAGTTGTCATCGGACAGTTTTTATACTACAAAAGGTGTTTGATGAATGAAGCTCATGGTTTGGATGATAGTGGAGATCATACCTTTTATTCGCATCTTTTCGAACGAATGGGCATTCATACCAACCGAAAAAAGCTTAAAGATTTTGTTCGAGGATACTTATATGTTATTCTCGCTGTTTTCACTTTGATACTTCAACTCGGATTGGGTTTCCAGCCTTATTTTTCATAATATCTCAGATTTAATATGCATTGTATCCTTTTCCCAACAGATTTCTCTCAAAACACGAATACTGCTCTGGACTACGCCATAGATTTAGCCAACCAGTTTTCCTGCAAACTTATTTTACTAAACACTTATAAACTCAGTCACAGAGGAGGGATGTTTATCGGGGCTGAAAAAGAGATGAGAAAGGAATCTAGAGAACAAATGGCTACACTCGTTAAAAAAGTGAAGAAAAAACTCGAAGATGAAGCGACATTAGAGGGGAAAGTAGTGAAAGGAGAGGCAATTTCAACAATTATTCAGGCAGCCAAGAAACTAGAAGTAAGTATGATTGTAATGGGAACTCAAGGGGCAAATGGTTTAAAAGAGGTTTTTATTGGAAGCACAACAAATGGGGTGATGAAAGGGGCTAAAATTCCGGTTTTAGTTGTTCCTTCAGAATTTGAATATCGCCCCTTGAAATCTATCGCCCTATCTATCGATGAAAAAATAATAAGCTCAAAGATTTCTCTTGAATCGCTTCGGATGATTATTTATCGCTATGATGCAAAGGTTTGCTCTTTTCATATTAGTAGTTCTAAAAAGGATAAAACGAACGAAATGGAAGATGAGCTTTCCAGTATATTAGAAGGTATTAATTTTAGCTTTAGTAAAATTGATGCTGGAGAAGTTGGAATAAATCAAAAAATAGAAGCCTTTGTTGTAAATGAAAAAGCAGATATGCTTTGTATGATAAAAAGAGATAGAGGTTTTTGGGGTAATTTATTCCACAGTAGCGTCACCACAAAAGAAGTTTTTCATTCCTCTGTTCCCTTATTGGTTCTTCACGATTAAGGAAAAGTCTTTCAAATTTATTCTGCTAAAAGAGGTGTTTTCCCAAAGCTATACATTTGATTAAGATTAATAGAAAAAATAACTATGCTTTTTTTGCTATAATTTTAAAATAAGATTCTTTAATTTTGCCCTAGTTTGGGGAAATAAGACACCAAACAACTAGGCCAACTACCGAATTATTATCCTTTTTCTTTCTTAAAAAAATGTAGAGAATAGGTTAAAACCTTTGGCTTGGTTAATTAAACATACTATTTTTTAGACAACTCTTTTAAACAAAAAACAAATGAGAAAACTAGTCAAATTAAGTTTGATCTTACTTGCTATTACCATGATCTTTCCTTCATGTGTTTCCAAGAAAAAATTTACTGAACTTTTAAGCTCTAAAGAAACTATTGATGCTACCTTAGCTCAAACGGAAAGTAAATTAAAAAAGATTGAAGGTGAGAAGAATGATTTAATGAGCCAAAAATCAGACCTCGAATCTAAAAATGCAGATCTCAACAGTGCATTGACAAGTGCTAAATCTCAAATTGCAGGCTTGGAAGGAAAAGCAAAAGAATTGGAAGAAGCTAAAGAGACGATCGTTGCAACAGAAACTAAACTAACCAAAGTTGAACAGACTATTAAAGGCATATTCAGTAGTTATGAAGGTTCTGGTCTTCAGGTAACTCAAAAAAATAACCGATTATATGTGGTTATGGAGACACCAGTAACGTTCAGAAGTGGATCAACACGCTTAGGAAAAGACCAGCGAAATGCGGTAACTGCTTTAGCAGAGGTTTTAAAAGCTAATCCAGGTATGGATGTTCAGGTAGAAGGGCATTCTGATAATGCAAAATTCGTCGATGGAAAAGGAAATAACTGGAACTTAAGCATGAAACGCGCTATGAATACTCTAAATTACCTATTAGGGAAAGGAGTAAGTCCAAATCAATTATCTGCTGTTGGACGTGGAGAATTTGCTCCTGTTGTAGATGCGGACCCAGATTCTAAAGAGGCAAGAGCTCAAAACAGACGCGTAGAGTTTGTAATCACTCCAAACTTAGCAAGTGTTGCAGCTCCTGGAGTAACACCATAAATAAGAAAATATAAATCTTT